>CAXBAL010000081.1:0-8570 GCA_963973475.1 uncultured Micavibrio sp. | reverse complement strand
CCGCGCATAATGGCTGCACTGGGCAATTCAACCAGAGTGGCCAGCGCGGTGATAGCCGCATTACACTCGCCCAGCCCATGGCGCCCGGTATCATGTCCTTTATCAAAGGACGCAAGCACGCAGGCGAGGCGAGCCGCGAGTATGCCGATAAAGGCTTGGTGCCGGGATAAATAAATAGCATTTGCCCGCCCACCTCTAGCGCCCTATATTGAAAGCATGACAAGTGAAAAAGCGATATTGGCCGGTGGTTGTTTCTGGGGCATGGAAGATTTGATCCGCAAGCAACCCGGCATTCTGGACACCAGCGTAGGCTATACCGGCGGTAATACGGTGAACCCGACCTATAAGGATATATGCACGGGCGATACGGGCCATGCCGAGGCCATAGAGATTACGTTCGATCCACAAAAAACCGATTACCGCGCGATATTGGAATTTTTCTTTCAAATCCACGATCCGACCACACTGAACCGTCAAGGCAATGACGCCGGCTCGCAATACCGCTCCGAAATTTTCTACTGTGATAACAGCCAGAAGGAAGTCGCCGAGCAGATTTTGAAAGATATTGAAGCGGCGGGCATATTTGATAACCTTATTGTCACAAAGATCACCCCCGCGGGCGTATTCTATGAGGCCGAGGACAATCATCAGGATTATTTGCAGAAACACCCGAACGGTTATACCTGTCATTTCATTCGCCCGGGCTGGAAAATCCCGAAAAGTGGCGGGTAAGAATAATTAGCTTCTTCCCTTGCGCGCGGCAGGCGTTTATAAAGGCTTTATGAGCGATAAAAAGAAAATCTACAAACCCTCCCCCGTGTCCGGCTTCCCTGAATGGTTGCCAGAGGTGCGTATGGTCGAGCAGCAATGGCTGGATCATATTCGCCGCGTGTTTGAGAGCTATGGCTTTTGTTCGATCGAAACGCCTGCGGTCGAGGAGCTGAACGTAATCGGCGCCAAGGGCGAAGATGTCGATAAGGAAATCTATGTCATCGAGCGCCTGCACAAGGACGAAAATGATACGAAAGAAGCGCGCCTAGCGCTGCATTTCGATCAAACCGTGCCGTTTGCGCGCTATGTGGCACAGCATTTCAACGATCTGGTATTCCCGTTCAAACGATACCAGATGCAAAAAGTCTGGCGCGGCGAAAGACCGCAAGCGGGGCGCATGCGCGAGTTTTATCAATGCGATATTGACGTGATTAATCCTGATAATCTGCCGATTGCGTTTGATGCGGAGATGCCTGCTATTATCTGGGAAGTGCTGAGCTCCCTGCCCGGTATGGAGAAGGAGAGTATCCAGATACGGGTGAGTAATAGGAAGATATTGATTGGTTTGCTTGAAAGTTTTGATGTTTTTGATACTGAACATCAAGCTGATATTTTAAGAATAATTGACAAAAAAGATAAAATTTCAAAGGAAGAGTTCTCAACCTTTCTTAAAGAAAAAACCAATAATAAAAATTTACGAGATGGCATATTAATTCTTGTCAATTTGGAAGTTACACAAGCACCTGTATTAGAACAAATCCAAATTATAGAAACTACATTTAGTAACTTGCCTTACTATAAATCTGCTAACCACACTTTACAAAATGGCATTGAGGAACTATCCGCCGTCCTAGAAAACCTCTCACACCTCCCCGAGGGTGCTGTGGTTGCCGACCTATCCATCGTCCGCGGCCTCGATTACTACACGGGTACTGTTTATGAAACCGTGTTCACTGAAGACCCGACCTACGGCTCTATCTGTTCTGGCGGTAGGTATGATGATTTGGCGGGGAGTTATATTAACAAGCATTTGCCCGGTGTCGGGATTTCCATTGGCTTTTCACGGTTGTTTGATCGTTTGCGGGTGCAGGGGAAATTGCCGGTCTCGCGCAAATGCCCGACCGATGTGCTGATTATCCCGCCGCGCGACGAGGCCGATTTACCGCAGATGAAGCAGATCAAAACCACATTGCGCCAGCGCGGCTTTAATGTCGAGATTGCGCATGGCAAGAAGATGAACAAGCAAATGGCCTATGCCGAGAAAAAAGGAATCCCTTATGTCTGGTTCCCTGAAGACGGACAGGTCAAAAATATGAGCAGCGGCGAGCAAATAAGCGCCGATCCCGTAAGCTGGAACAAATAAGGAGCCAAGCCTATGTATATACGTACTCTCGCCTTACTGGCCGCAATGCTGTTGGTGCCAAATTTTGTTTATGCCCAGAGCGCGGGTGATGACGAAACGGTGCCGTATGAACCGTTGCCCCCGAAAGAAATGAGCTACCCCTACTCCCCGCCGCCATGCGAGTTTATCGCGGGATTTCCCGAGGAGCCGTATATCAACAAGCGCTGCGATGGCGGAGAAAACCGTGATGAATGTTACGAGCAGGTGAGCTATACCGCCACATTCGGATTGAGCGCCACGGTTGACATCAAGGTGATTTGTAACGCCGTTGATCAGGGCATCAAGGACAAATACGACAAGAATATCATGATTAAAACGCTGGAGGCCATGTCGTCCGAGACGATCGAAAACCAGTATGAGGTTAATTATAACGAGGACGAACAAGGCCGTTTCAAAACCGCCAGCGTTATCGGCGAGATTACTGTGGGCATGAGTCCCGGCATTTATATGTCGCAAATGTGGATTGGGGATGTATCGGCCATGACGGTCGAGGCCGTGTTGATTGGCGATCCGGTGGAAGAAGCCGATGCGATGTACCGCGATATATTACGCAGTATACAATATAAAGAAGAGCCGGAAACCGTCACCGAAGACGATACTGAAAGCGTTACAGAAGTACCATTAAGCGCCGAATGATTTGATCCGCTCGACCATCGAGAAAAAGCCGCTGCGGCGATTCGGGCTGAGATGTTGATCCAGGCCTATTTCGCGGAAAGTCTGTTCGATATCAATATTGGGAATATCGCTTAGCTTTTGCCCTTGATAGGCGGCCACTAGTAAAGCCACCAAACCGCGCACAATATGAGCATCGCTATCGGCCTGAAAATAAAGCACGCCATCTTTAACTTCGGGCACCAGCCACACTTGGGAGGTGCAGCCGCGCACCAATGTATCATCATTTTTCAGGGTATCATCCATTTTGGGCAGCTTGCGCCCCAGATCAATCAAATAGCGGTACCGCTCTTCCCAATCATCGAAGAGTTCGAAATTTTCCTGAAGTTCTTGTAGATTTTCCATGGTGCCTGTTTGTTTTTTTGTATGCGGGTCTTGCCCTGATATAGCCCCTGCCCCCCTTGATCGCAAGGATAAATGGAATATTCTTGGTGTGTAAGAGCAAAATGTTTCGCGAAAGGGCTTGCGTCTGCGCGCTTGAGTTGGCAGATTAGTATCACAAAGCTTTTTCAAAGTTATATAAGGATAAAGAAAGCATCCCATGAGTAAGTCCAGTTCAACGTCCGGCGAGTCCAAAAATACCCTTTACTGCTCCTTCTGCGGCAAGAGCCAGCATGAAGTGCGCAAGCTGATTGCGGGGCCAAACGTATTCATTTGTAATGAATGTGTCGAGCTATGCATGGATATCATTCGCGAAGAAGACAAAAGCCAGCTGGTTAGCTCGGGTGATGATCTTCCGGCGCCAAGCGAAATCAAAAAAGTTCTTGATGATTATGTGATCGGGCAAGAAGCCGCCAAGCGCGTGCTGTCTGTTGCCGTGCATAACCACTACAAACGTCTGGAACATGGCGGAACGGGTTCCGGCGCGGATATCGAGCTGTCGAAATCAAACATCTTGCTGGTGGGGCCAACCGGTTGTGGTAAAACACTTCTGGCGCAAACACTGGCTAAAATCCTTGACGTTCCCTTCACTATGGCCGATGCCACAACGTTGACCGAAGCCGGTTATGTTGGTGAGGACGTTGAGAATATTGTTCTGAAATTGTTGCAATCCTCCGACTATAACGTCGAGCGTGCGCAAAAAGGTATTGTCTATATCGACGAGATCGACAAAATTTCCCGCAAATCCGACAATCCGTCCATTACCCGCGACGTATCGGGTGAAGGCGTGCAGCAGGCACTACTGAAATTGATGGAAGGAACGGTTGCCTCTGTTCCTCCGCAAGGTGGCCGTAAGCATCCGCAACAGGAATTCCTGCAAGTTGATACCGCCAATATCCTGTTTATCTGCGGCGGTGCATTCGCCGGATTGGATAAAGTAATTGCGGAACGTGGCCGCGGCACGACAATCGGTTTCGGCGCGGATGTAAAAGACATTAACGAGCGCAATGCCGGTGAACTCTTCAAAGAACTAGAGCCAGAAGATTTGCTGCGTTACGGTCTTATTCCTGAATTTGTTGGCCGTTTGCCTGTTCTAGCGACATTGGAAGATCTTGACGAAGATGCCTTGATCCAGATTCTGACCGAGCCGAAAAACGCTTTGACGAAGCAGTATGCCAAGCTTTTCGAAATGGAAGGCGCAGAGCTTAACTTCACAAAAGAAGCGCTTGTTGCCATCGCACAAAAAGCGATCGCCCGTAAGACAGGTGCCCGCGGTTTGCGCTCAATCATTGAAAACATGCTTTTGGATACAATGTTCGAATTGCCGGATGAGGAAGGCGTTGAAGAAGTCATCGTAAATGAAGATACAGTCAACGAAAACAAAAAGCCGGTTTTCGTGTATTCCGATAAAAAGACAAAAAAATCCAAGTCTAAAAAGGAAAAGGGTGATGAGAAAGAAGAGAAAGATGCCGAGGCTGCGGCTTCCTAGTATTTCTCTTATTTATCAGATTTCAAGAAGGAGCATGATGAATGCTCCTTTTTTTCTTTTCGAGCATATTTTTATCAAAATAATAAGATTTTCGTGTATCCTGTAAGAAGACTATTCGAAACAGGAGCACACCGCATATGTCACAAGAGGCCAAAATATTACCCAATCCGGATAAAAAATACCGCTTGATCACGCGCAGTGATATGGACGGTCTGGTCTGCGGGGTTATCCTAAAGCAACTGGGTATGATCGATGATGTGACCTTTGCGCATCCAAAAGATATGCAAGATGGCTTGATTGAGGTTGGACCGGACGACATCACAACAAACCTGCCCTATGTCGAAGGTGTTTACCTTGCGTTTGATCACCATGCAAGCGAAGTCGCGCGCGTTAAGAACAAGCCTGGCAATCACGTCATTGACCCGAAAGCGCCATCGGCAGCGCGTGTGGTTTATGATTATTTTGGCGGTGCGGAAAAGATGCCGGATATTTCCACAGACATGATGGACGCCGTTGATAAGGCCGACTCCGCCGCCTTTAGCAAAGAAGAAATCCTGAATCCTGAGGGTTGGGTATTGCTTAGTTTCATTATGGATGCACGAAGTGGCCTTGGGCGCTTCCGTGATTTCAACATCTCGAATTATCAATTGATGATGCAATTAATTGATGTGTGCCGGAATCATGAGCGCATCGAAGACATTCTACAGCTTCCCGATGTGAAAGAGCGTGTCGATCTATACTATGAACACCAGCTTAAATTCCGCGAGCAGATTGAACGCTGCGCCAATGTGTATGATAATCTGGTCGTGCTGGATTTGCGAAAAGAAGATACGATCTGGGCCGGTAACCGCTTTGTTATTTATGCACTGTATCCACAATGTAATATGTCTGCCCATATTTTGTGGGGTAAAAACAAGCAAAATACTGTCATTGCGCTTGGTAAATCCATTCTGGACAAAACCAGCAATACCCATGTTGGGCATCTGTGCCTTGAATATGGTGGTGGCGGGCACCAGGCAGCGGGAACCTGTCAGGTAGAAAACCTACGTGCCGAAGAAGCCCTGCATGAAATTATCAGTAAAATAAACGCCGATGGCTAAACAGACCTTGCTTTCGTGAGGAGCACTTAGCACTATAAAGTTATGGGATTCCTAGCAAAGCATATCGGCCACAGCCGCATTCTATCGCCTTTACATATTTCACATTCTCGGCGTCAGAGCCTTGTGGATATTCTCACCTATGCCAATTCCAATGTTCCGTATTACGAAGGCCGCTACACGGGGTTTTTAAAGGAATGTGCCGCGCTGGATGATGCCGCGTTTTATAAAGCCTTTGCCCGCACTCCAATAACAACCAAACGAGATTTACAAGACAGCAACAGCAAATTTAAAACACGCGCGTTGGCTGGTAAGATTGATATTATCGGTGAAGGGCGCGGGCGTAATCCCATTGAAATGCTATGGAACATATTTATCCGTAAAAATTTCAAAATTTCTATCTCTACCGGCGGCAGCTCCGGCATGCCGACTTATCGCTGGCTGGATCACGGCGATGCCAATATCATGGCACAATCTTTTCTAGAATCCTTCGAGCGCAATGGCTGGAGCCGCGGCGAGCCGTTTGTAGTCTATTATCCGCTGAAATCATATTTCACCGATACCTATGCTGCGTTTAATATATGGCTACATAATTTGTTCGGCTTTAGCGTGGTGCCATTTGAAAGCGTTGATGTCGATAGCGTAAGAAAACTCCTTAAAACGCTTAAACGCCGCGAGGCCACGTTGCTCGTTATATTCCCGTGCGTCTTGCAGCGCGTAGCCGAGATTATGCACCGTGAAAGCATTCCCCCCTTCGAGGATTTAAGACATATCAATGTCAGCGGCGAATTCTTTTTCGATTGTTCCAAAGCCTTCATTCAAACGATGTTTCCGAATGCCCGCATCGAGATGACCTATGGATCGGTGGAGCTGGGCGAGATTGCCCATCAACATGGACCAAGCAGTTTTGATTACAAGGTCTTTGATGATTTTGCCTATGTCGAGGAGAGCAAATCAGATTCGCTTATTATTACGTCTTTACGCCAAACCGCCTTCCCCATGATCCGCTATCAAATGGAGGACAAAGCCCGCGTGGTAAACGATGAGAGCGGGACGCAGTATCTGATGGGACTGGAAGGCAAGAATACAGACTTCCTCTATGGCGCGGATGGCGAAAAACATTACGCCTCGTTTTTTAATGAATGTGTCAATGCATTGAATGAGGAATGCGGCGGCAATATTATCCATTTTATGATGCGCCATGAAAGCGATAGGACACAAATAAGCTTTGTACTGAAAACCCCCAATGAAGCGCATGAGGCTCTGATTGGTGCCCGTACCGGCCAGATCATATCGGACACCTTCCCGCAATTTTCAGATATAACGATAAACTTCCCCACGCATTTCGATCACGATTATACGCGTAAATTCAAAAGTATCGGCGAAGGCGATGGCCTGACCGAGGTTGTCGGTGGATATTTTAAAAGAGAGGCCGGATAGGCATGATCTTTTTACGCGACGCAAACGTATGATAACCCTATGACCGATAAACAAACCGCCATAGTATGGTTTCGGCAGGACTTGCGTCTGCATGACAATCCCGCCCTTATCCACGCCGCCGAGAGCGGTTATAGTATCCTGCCCCTCTTTATTCTGGATGATGAAAACGCAGGGGAATGGAAGCGTGGCGCAGCCTCGAAATGGTGGCTTTATAAATCATTGCAGAGCGTGAATGTTTCGCTGAACGGGAATATGGTGTTCCGCAGAGGCAAGGCCGGAGACGAGCTGGATGCGCTGATTGAAAAAAGCGATGCCAAGGCCGTTTTCTGGAACCGCTGTTATGAGCCGTGGCGCATTGCGCGCGATAAAGATATCAAAGGTGCCTTGAAAGACAAGGGGCTGGAGGTGCAAACCTTTAACGCGTCCCTGCTCTGGGAACCGTGGGAGATCACCAAAGATGACGGTACGCCTTATAAAGTCTTTACACCCTATTACCGTAAAGGGTGCCTGAAAGCCAAAGAGCCTGATGCCCCTAAACCTGCCCCCGCAAATATTTCTTATGCGGATTTTTCGCCGCGTTATAGCGAATCAGATTTAGGCTTGCTGCCCGATATTCAATGGTATCGTAGCATCGAACAAGTCTGGGCCCCCGGCGAGCAAGGCGCGCAAGAGCGTCTGGATGCTTTTCTAGATGATGGCATGAAAGGATATAAGCAAAACCGCAACAGACCGGATATGGAGAAGGTATCGCGCCTGTCCCCTCACCTGCATTTTGGCGAGATATCACCGCGCAAGGTCTGGCATGATGCACAAGGACGCGGTATGCAAGCACACTGGGAAAGCGATATGGACACATTCTGTAGTGAGCTGGGCTGGCGCGAGTTTTCCTACTCCCTGCTCTATCAGCATAAAAATCTGATGCGCGCGCCGCTACAGGAAAAATTTAAAAACTTCCCCTGGGATAAAAATGATAAGGCTCTGCTGGCTTGGCAAAAAGGTCAGACAGGCATCCCTATCATTGATGCAGGCATGCGCCAGCTCTGGCAAACGGGATGGATGCACAACCGCGTGCGTATGGTCGTGGCCTCGTTCCTGATTAAAAACCTGCGTATTCACTGGCATGAGGGTGAGGAATGGTTCTGGGATACGCTGGTTGATGCCGATCTAGCCAATAACGCGGCCAGTTGGCAATGGGTGGCCGGATGCGGCGCAGATGCCGCGCCCTATTTCAGGATATTCAATCCCGTTACACAAGGGCAGAAATTCGATCCCGATGGTAAATATGTGCGGCAATATGTGCCCGAGCTGAAAAATATAC
>CAXBAL010000080.1:0-8623 GCA_963973475.1 uncultured Micavibrio sp. | reverse complement strand
TCCAACGGCACTTTGGCCAGGAACAAATTCCAAAATACGGTCAACAAGCAAAATCGGATAGCGATGGGGAATCATACGCATAATTTGTTTTATATCAATGGGAGCGCTGTTCTTATTCTCACTCATAATTTATATCCTCAATCGTTTTCTCGATTTTGTTATTCTCTATTTATTTGAAGCTTTACTTTTAACCAGTTGTGCAAGTTTTGCAACCTGTCTCATAAATTGACGGATAGGAACAGCTGGCGAGCCCATATACTCCTCCCCCGCCGGCACATCGCGCATCAAGCCTGACTGGGCTGCAATGCGCGCACCAGCACCAATTTTCAGGTGGCCGGCCGCTCCGCTCTGCCCGCCCATTGCGACAAAATCGCCCAGCTCGGTGCTGCCCGAGATACCGACTTGCGAGACAATAATACAGCCACGCCCTATTTTTACGTTATGGCCAATTTGAACAAGGTTATCAATCCAGCTTCCGGCGCCGATTATTGTGTCAGGCCCTGCTCCGCGATCAATAGTTGTATTTGCGCCTATCTCGCAATGGTCGTGAATGATGACACGCCCAAGTTGCGGCACTTTGATATGGCCAGAGGGATCAATGGCAAAACCAAACCCGTCTTGACCAATACGCGCACCGGGATATAGACGAACGTGATTACCAATATGGGAATGTGATATAGTCGCATGAGAACCTATGCGGCAATGATCGCCAAACATAACATTCCGGCCTATAACAGCTCCGGCCTCAACCCAGCAATTTTTACCAAGCTTTACGCCCTCTTTAATGACAACGCCGGCCTCAATAGTGCATCCCTCACCAATGTCCGCGCCCTTATCAATATGAGCAGCCTGCGAAATTCCAGCTTCAGGTTTTACATCAGGGTAGAAAGCCTGAGCGGCACGCGCATAAGCCTTATAAGGGGAAGCCGAGACAAGCAATGCCAGCCCCTGAGGAGCATGAGGCACCATTTTCTCGGAAACAAAGCAAGCGCCGGCTTTGGTCGTCAGAAAACTGTCTTTGTATTTTATATTTTCAAAAAAGCTCACATGAGTTGAACCGGCTTGGTCAAGAGAAGAAACATCGGTCACTTCTTTATCAGGCACCGAGTTAACCACTCTGGATCCTGTAATCTGCGCCAGTTCCTCTAATGTAAAAGTGCGGGCTTTTGTAAAAAAATCAGGATCTGCCATTGTTTATCTTATTCGGAAAGGTCCAAAGGAATGTTTGTAATTTTTTCATTAATAGCCGTCATCACGTCTTCCGATATGTCGAAAGTCTTGGCCACTAAAACTATATTTTGACGCGTCAAAACTATGTCATAGTTTTTTTCCTCGGCCTTTTGCGCAACAATTTTCAAAATTTCTCCGCGCAGCTTGCCAGTTGCTTTTACAAGGGCCGTTTCCAGTGTGCGCTTTTTCTTTTGGACCAATGATCCGGTTTCCTGAAGCTGCACCTGGAATTTTTCACGTTGAGATGTGAACTCTTCCGGGCTCATATCTCCGCGTTTTTCTACCAATTGCTTTTCGCTATCACGCAGTTTTTGCTCATAGCCTGCAAACTCATTCTGCAGCTTCTCACGTTCGGCCTGCACCTGTTTTTGAATACTGAGTGCCGCCTGACTTTCGGTCAAAAGACGCTGCACATCAACCACCGCGATGGAAACCTCCGCCTTTGCAGGCTGTGAAACAGTCAAAGCCAGAAGAAAAATAAAAGCAGTATGTAATAGTGCACGCGCAAGCATGATCGAACTCTTTCCGTTATATAATCTTGGTATAAATGTCTATGACTAGAAACGGGTTCCGAAGTTAAAGCGGAAATTTTTCTCTTCGTCATAATCTTCTTTAACAACCGGTACTGCAAAATCAACACGAACCGGGCCAAAGGGGGAACGCCAAGACATTCCCAAACCTAAACTAGCGCGAATAGCATTTTCATCAACCACACTCGGGTCATTTACTTCTACTTCATAGAGGGATCCGGCATCACCAAAGGCATGGCCGAGAATGCCAAGCTCTTCAGGCAATCCAACAGGGAATGATAGTTCTGCCGTTCCGCGGTAGAAACGGTTACCGCCGAGCGCATCATCTGTTGTAATATCACGTGGACCAACACCGGCCTGGTCGAAACCACGCAATGTTGTATCACCTAGGTAATACCGCTCGTTAATCGCAACAGTTTCATCGCCGTAGCCTTCTATTGCGCCAACTTCGCCCAAAACATTGAAGACGACCTGATCCATAACCGGATAATAGAAAGACGCACCGGTTTTTCCCGAGACATACTGGGAATCACCGCCAAAGCCTGTTACCTCTGTGTCCAACCACAGATACCAGCCTTCTGTCGGGAAAATTACGCTATCACGGTTATCATATGTCAAGCGCTGAGACAGAGCCAAGGTATCACGGACACCTTCCTGTTCACGGATAAAGCGCGAAGCACGGTCGTCAACATTGTCAATTTCATTGGTTTCACCGCGGAAGCGCACAGTCTGGCGCCAACGCTCGGACCATGGATAGCCGATGCGTAAAGCTCCACCGGTACGAGTTTGGTCAAAGGAACTTTGATCCTGCAAGTCACGTGTTACATGGAACAGGTCGAAGCCGGCAGAAACGTCGCGGTTCAAGAAATAAGGTTCAGTAAATGAAAGGTCAAACTGGGTACGCTCACCGGCAATTGTGGCTCCCAAAAGTAAGTCCTGACCTTTGCCCAATAAGTTACGCTCACGGATACGGACATCAGCCAAAGGTCCATCAGAGGTTGAGAAACCTGCACCGACAGATAGTTCACCCGTGGATTTTTCGGCAACGTCTACATCAACAACTGTTTTATCGGGCGCAGAGCCTGGTTTTGCATCCACTTCAACATTTTCGAAGAAATCAAGATTACGAATGCGTTGCTCCGAGCGAGCCAATTTAGAGCGGTTGAACGGGTCGCCTTCAACAAGAAGCATTTCACGGCGCACAACCTTATCCAGAGTACGCACGTTACCACTGACATTGATACGCTCTACAAATACGCGGGGGCTTTCACTAATTTCAAAGGTTATGTCAATGCGTTTGTCCGCGCGCTGACGATTGACCTGAGGACGCACATTCACGAACGCGTACTGCAAATCGCCCAGCTTATCGGTCATGGCATCCACGCTCTCTTGCACGCGGTCGGCATTATACCAATCATCTTCAGAGAACTTGATTGTCTCGTTCAGCGTGGCAGTGTCCAGATCACGAATGCGGGAATCAATATTAATCTTGCCCACTTTATACCGCTCGCCCTCCTTCAAGGTAAAGGTGATAAAAAAGTGATCGCGATCGCTGGAGAGCTCGGCAATAGCAGAAACCAATTCAAAATCGGCATAGCCTTGCGCCAGATAGAAACGGCGTAGAAGTTCCTGATCATAGGAAAGGCGGTCAGGATCATAGCGGTCATCTGCCGTAATAAAGCGGTACCAAGCCGTTTCTTTTGTACTGATTTCGGAGCGCAAGCGATCATCGTCATAGCGCTCATTTCCAACAAACCGGACGCTTTTGATCTTCGTAATCGGACCTTCGTCAATTTCGAAAACAAGGTTTACACGGTTCTGGTCCAGGCGAATGATTTTAGGTTCTATATTGGCGGAGAAACGCCCATTACGGCGATAAATCTGGTAAAGGCGGCTTACATCAGCCTGCACTTTGGTGCGGGTAAAAACCTGACGCGGACGCAGCTGAATTTCAGGTTGTAGCTCGTCATCTTCCAGCTGGTCATTGCCTTCAAAGGCAATCTGGTTGATGACGGGATTTTCAACTACATTAACAACAATGGTATCACCGCGCTGGTCAATGGTCACATCAGCAAAAAGGCCTGTGGAGAAAAGGCTTTTGAGTGCTTGATCCAGAGATTGACGATTTAATTCTTGCCCGACTTTTAAATCGAGATATGACATCACCGTGGATGGATCAATCCTCTCCGTACCGCTTATCTCAATCTGTTCAACGTATTGTTGAGCCCGCGCCGGGGATATTTGTGCGGTAAACATTAAGAAAGCAAGCAGGTATAAAGCAAACCTGAACACCGAAATAATCATATTTTTTCTCGATCCGAATTATTAAAACGTTTGAAGTTTTCTAGCATGATAATTAACCAGAGAATAGGAAAAAGTATATTCAGATAAACATCCGAATAAAATCATCAATATTAGCAAATAACATGATTCCTATCAGTAAGACCAGCCCTATTGATAAAGCGTAATCCTGAATCCGCGCCGAAAGCGGGCGCCCCATAATGGCTTCATACAAAAAGAACATAAGATATCCACCATCCAGTACAGGTATGGGCAAAAGGTTAATAAACCCGATTTGTACGGACAGCACAGCTATAAGCATAAAAAATGTATACCATCCGGCATCAACTGCCTTACCGGCGATTTTTCCCATGCTCACCAACCCGCCTATCTTTTGTTCGCCATCATCACGAAAGAATGCTACTCGTAAAAAGCGAATGGATTCATCAATAAATTCATAGATTTGCGCACCAGCGTAATAAAAGGAATTCAGCAAATTGTGACGGATATAAAGGCGCTCTTCCTCCCGGGTAAGCTTCAGAACCTCATAGCCTTCACTTTCAGGATCACTCCAATCTTCGTTCATATCTGCTATCGGGTAAATTCTAAAATGATCCTGACGATCTTCGGAAAAGCGGATTTCAATAGTAAAAGGCCTGTCCATATACTTTCGGATTTCTGCGCGTACTTTTTCGGGATCTCCCTCTACTGGAACGCCCTCAACACTTATAACCCGCTCAAGTTTTACAGTAGAAAAATTGGTGGCCCCTACACGGCCATGCTCCCTGTATACGCCTTTGCTATCATAATAGGAAATGAGTCTGGACGTCACAGGTACATCAAAAACATCATCATACCGGCGTATTGTAAAAACCATAGGCGTGCCGGGTTCCCAGCTCTTTTCCCATACATCTTCAAAACGGACAATATCTTCGCCGTCCAGCATAAGAATTTCATCCATAGGCTCAAGCCCGGCATCATATCCAGCCGTGCCCTCTGCAACCGCATATATAATGGGACGCGTGGACCCCTGCCCCGACACGAAATAAAGACAGGCAAGAATAAAAACCGCCAAAATGAAATTGGCCACAGGCCCCATAGCAACGATCAAAATACGCTGCCATAATGGTTTAAAGCAGAAAGCGACTTTGCGTTCGGCTTCGGTAAAGGGTCTGCGCTCGAGTTTTTCTTTATCCCATAGCATCGGCTCAGGGGCGCTGTCATAGCCAAAAAGTTCAACATAGCCGCCCAGCGGAAGTAAAGAGAATGACCAACGGGTATTACCCCGATCAGTGCGTCCGAATAATTCCCGTCCGAACCCTAACGAGAATTTTGTTACCCGCACATTAAAAAGCTTGGCAGTGAGCAAATGGCCCATTTCATGCACGAAGACGACAAAGGAAATACAAAAAACCAATGCAAAAGTGTAAAGCACAAAATTCTCTGCAAATTGCTGCGCAAGCGTTAAAAAGCTATCCATACCAGATACCTGTCATTGATGTTCCACCGATTATTATGTTAGCAGAAAATAAGAACGGGCGCAGCTATACTTGCTGCGCCCGCTTCTCGAATGTCTGTAAACAACTAGGTTCGTTACAGGACGAGCTGTACGATGTCATTAAGATTAGCAAAAACCATCAACCCGACGAGGAAAACAAGTCCGAACCGGAAAGCATATTCTTGAATTTGCTCGGGTATCGGCTTACCCAGCGCGGCTTCGAAAGCATAAAAAACCAAATGGCCACCATCAAGCATGGGTATTGGGAACAAGTTGATCAAACCGAGATTTATTGACAACAAAGCAGTAAATAAGATCAGAGCAATGATTCCTTGCTGCGCCATATCACCGGCCACCGCGCCGATACGGATAATACCCCCAAGCTCAGTCGCGCTTCTGGTACCCGTGATCATTTGCCCGAGAGCCTCTAAGGTTCCGGCGGTAATAACATAGGTCTGTTTCAATGCCTCATTTGCTGCTTCCATGGGGCCAAACTTTACGAATTCATTGCCCTCACGCGCTGATACAAACAAAATGCCATTTTCATCGCTCTCAGCATCAAAAAGACCGGCATTCTGCTCTCTAACAGGCAGAACAATCAACGTATCTGTTACTGATCCACGCTCGATTATAAGCGTAAATTTCTCCCCAA
Organism: uncultured Micavibrio sp.; assembly: GCA_963973475.1. GTDB lineage: Bacteria > Pseudomonadota > Alphaproteobacteria > Micavibrionales > Micavibrionaceae > UBA2638. Next base: position 2,433 of record CAXBAL010000080.1, on the reverse strand, counting down.
TACGCTCACGCAAGGCCTCTTGCTTACCCGCAATATCGTCTTGCTCAAAGGCAACGCCATCAATACTGGTTATATTCGAAATCTGAATTGCATGGCGGGGGCTTATCAGCCCTAAAAGGCCGCGGCTATGACGAAACCCGAAACGGTCTTCCTCCTCGACCTTTTTAGGTTTCGCATAAATATCTATAGTCTCTCCCGCGCGATTGACAACAAAATGGCGCTCTTCATCCAAAGCAATCATCATAGATGTTCGGATATCTTCAAAACTATAAATTCTCTGGCCATCAATAGAAACAATCTCGTCATGTGGCTCAAAGCCATATTCTTCGGCACTACTGCCCCCGATAATAGCGGCAGCCACAGGAGGCGTGACAGGTTTCCCATTCATCATGTAAAGGCCGCCGAGCAGCAGAAAGGCAAAGATGTAGTTAATGGCAGGTCCGGCAAATACCACGGCAGCACGCTTCCAGACGGGTTTGGAGAAGAACGCTGTTTGACGTTCCGCTTCGGTCATTTGGCGTACTTCACCGTCCTCACCCTCAACATTGTCGGTATGTCCAGCACTGGCGGGGTCTACATCACCGTAAAGCTTTACGTAGCCACCAAGCGGAATATAAGAAAACTTCCAACGCGTGCCATTTTTATCGTTCCAGCCAAAAATCTCTTTACCAAAACCGATCGAAAAGCTCTCGACACGCACACCGCACAAACGTGCGATAATGTAATGCCCCCATTCATGCACAAATACCAAGAGACTGAGAACCAGAACAAAGGTACCGCCATAAATCCAAAGATTGTTTCCAAAGGTTTGAAATAGTTCAAGAAAATTCATATTTGAGATACCGTTCTATTTGTTAAGCTTGTGTCTATGTAATTTCTGGTGATCCTGCGTATATGCTCATCAAGCATAATTACATCATCCAGAGTAGAGATATTCTGCTTTGTTATACTATCAAGCGTGCATCTTATACAATTTATAATCTCACCAAAACCCATTTTGCCATTTAAAAAGCCCTCAACAGCAACTTCATTGGCGGCGTTCATGGTTATGGAATGATATAATCCAGAGCGCAAAGATTCATAGGCCATGGGCAAGGCAGGAAATCGCTCATCATCTCTTTTCGAAAAAGTCAGAGGCTGAATATCATTCAAATTCAGACGCTTGCCAGGCGTTATTAATCTTTCAGGGTAAGACAGGACATTCGCAATAGGTGTGCACATATCACTCGCACCCATTTGGGAAAGTACTGAGCCGTCATTATATTCGACCATAGAGTGGATTAAAGATTGCGGATGAATAATAACGTCAATTTTATCGGCAGGCATATCAAACAAATAATGCGCCTCTATAACCTCCAATGCCTTATTCATCATTGTAGCGCTATCTATTGATATTTTTGCGCCCATAACCCAGTTAGGATGCGCCAAAGCCTGCTCGCGCGTTGCCAGTTCTATTTTTTCTTTAGGCCAATCCCAAAAAGGCCCGCCCGATGCGGTTAAAATAAGACGTGAGATGGCCGCCCTGTTATCTTTATCGAACACCTGAAAAATGGCATTGTGCTCACTATCAACCGGCAATAGTGTCACCCCGCGCTCTTTTGCATAGGCCATAATAATAGGCCCGGCAGCCACCAAAGGTTCCTTATTTGCAATAGCTATAGCTTTGGAACCATTCATAGCGCGCAGCATCGGCTCCAGCCCTACCATGCCGACTATCGCCATCATTGAAATATCAGCAGGCATCTCCGCATACTCGATTAAAGCCTTTCGCCCAGCCGCAGCTTTAATACTTGAGCCTTCTAATTCTACTTTCAGCGCTTCATACTTACTCTCATCAGCAATAACAGCATGGGTTGCCTTCAATAACCTCGCAAGTTCGGCCAGCTTTGTAACATTCGAATGAGCAGTTACAACTTGAACATCAAAACGCTCTTTATGAGTCAGAATGACATCAACGGTGCTCTGCCCGATAGATCCGGTAATACCGAAAATGTTAATTTTACGGGGGTTAGACATAGCGCAAAAAATATTCAATGACGAAAAACGCCAAAGAGGCGAGCAGCAGTGAGTCGATCCGGTCAAGAACACCGCCATGGCCCGGAAGAATATTACCTGTATCTTTAACAGCAGCCTTACGTTTCATATAGGATACCAAAATATCACCAGCCTGACTAAAAAGACCTATTACAGCTCCGGCGCAGAAATATATTACAGCATAATAAATTGCGTAACCATGTACACCAGTCATAAAAGCCAAATCAAAACCCGCCATAATGAAAGCCGGACAAATCATAGCCCCCACAAGCCCGGCCCATGTTTTGTTAGGGCTTATGCTCTTTGCCATTTTAGGCCCGCCTAGAATTTTACCGAAAAAATAAGCTCCGACGTCGCTTGCTATTACCATTACAAGTAATAGAAGGGCCTGAACATTTT
>CAXBAL010000079.1:0-8639 GCA_963973475.1 uncultured Micavibrio sp. | reverse complement strand
TGACGGCATTATCTTCCACCGCGTCATTGATGGCTTCATGGCCCAAACCGGTGACCCGACAGGCACAGGTACAGGCGGATCGAAATATAACGACCTTCCGGCCGAATTCAATGATACAAACTTTGGCCGCGGCGCCGTTGGTATGGCAAGAGCCTCCAGCCCGGACAGTGCAAACTCACAGTTCTTTATCTGCTTTAATGACTGTGCATTCCTGAACGGCCAATACACTGTTTTCGCGCAAGTTACCGAAGGCATGGAATTTGTTGACGCGATCCAAAAAGGTGAGCCACCAGCAAATCCTGATAAAATCGTAAGCATGAAAGTACAAGCCGACGCAACGGCTGACGCTGCTCCTGCTACAACAGAATAAGCGCAAGCGTATAAATTAAAAAACTCCCGTCCAGGTCATCCTGACGGGAGTTTTTTAATGATTATTTCGTAGTTTTGGGCTTGGCCTTGGCCGTTTTGGCGGACGGCTTTTTCTTGGCCGCAGGTTTTTTCTTCGTTGCGGGGGGCTTTGCCGCTTCTTCTTTCTTGATGGGCTTTGGCTTTACGGGCTCCTCAAGGGGCGCGGCGGCCTCATTTGGCACTTCTGCACCCTCCTCGTCCACCTCGACATCAGGCGGCATGACGCCTTCGTCCTCTTCCAGCTCGAGGCCGATAAAGGCCAGCTCATCATCATCCACATCCATATGAATTGAGGCCGCTTCCTTTTGCATTTTTAAGGAGGTTAAATTGCCGCTCTCCCCTTTTCCAAGCTCCAGCAAGCGCGCAATTTCAACCATGTCGTCGATGGTTTGCGTCAGTTTGTCCAGATTTTCAAACGGGCTGGGCGTATCAATGCGCAAAACCGTATCGGCGCCTTTGAAGATAAAAATCACCCATGTATTTTTACGCTCCATCAAATCCGCCAGCGCCTTGGCTCTGTCCTTATTAAGGAACTTATTCAGCACACGGCGATCCTGACACCGTGCAATATATTCGGTATTCCAGAAATCGTAATCGGGTTTGAACTCATCACTATACCCCAGCGACTGGACAACGCGTACCATACCGCCGCTCCCGATTGCGCCTTCAATAGGCATGCGGCTATCCATTTCGACCTCAATGGCCGTTAGCTTGCGGCTGGTGCCGCCGCGCTCGGTTTCATGCTCGCTCGTGAATATCCCGACCGCATAGCCTTTATACATCCCGTTAACTTGCGGCGAGCTCATAAAAGCGGAATTGCGGTAACGCAATTTATTTTTCTTCGCGAATTGACGCCACGTCTTTTTCTGCTGGAGAAGGATCATCAACGTCCAAACGGTAAATCCCAAAAGACCGAGAGACAGCAAAATCCATAAAAATAACCAGATCGTCACGAATAAAACCCCTTTAAAAACAATGGAATAAGTTACATCACATTGATTTTACGCGTTTTCCAAGGCAATGGCCAGCAAAGATGCTGACTATCCGCGCCCAAAAAAAAGGCGTGAAAAAAGGCGGAGCCTAAACCCCGCCAGTTTTCATGGACGAAAGCCTCTTTACGAGAAAAATGCTTTAATGGAAGCTGTGTTGCCCGTCCTCCGCTTTATCTTTATGCACGAAATGCATCAGGTTTTTCGGGACAGAAAGATCAAGCTGTGCTTGTTCCTGAACATTGGTTTGCTGCAGCTTCTGACTTTGCATTTCGCCGGCCAGCATGCTCATTTGCGTCAGCAAACTCTCCGCGTGCGAGACGAGCGCCTCAGTCTTGGCCGTACTAATCAAATCAACATTGGCATGTTCGTGCAATTTCTGCCCGATAACCTGCTCGTGCTGATCCACCGCTTCGACTTTTTGCTCCAGCTTGTTAATCGCGTCGCTGAAAAATCCGGTTTGTTTATCAACAATTTCCACCTTCTTCTTCAACTCCAGCATTGAATCACTGAACAGATTGGCCTGCTCGCCCACATTGCCGACTTTGGATTCCAGCTGATGGATAGATTGGCTGAACTCTCCGGTCTGCTTGTCGACGATCTCGACTTTCTGCTCCAGTTTATGAATGGCGTCGCTAAAAAATCCGGTCTGCTTGCGCACGACCTCGAATCCCGAACGCAGCCGTTCAAACCCCGCGCCCAGAACAAGACTTGTCCCGATCGCGGCCACGGCTGAAAACACAGCCATCATTAAAGACACCGCAACAACGGTTTCTACTTCAAGTGTCATAACATACACCCCTTTCAATTACCTATAATCGTTTCTTTTTTACTGATTGTAGCGGGCTATAAAAAGGCACCTGAAAATTCTTTTGAGGAAATAATTTACATAACCCGATCATTCATCATAGAACATACGATGTTAAAAAACCATTATTTTTCAATTGGATAAACATCAAAGTTCAATCAAAATTGGATAAAACTTTAATCAAAGCATCGGGTATAAATTTAAATGAGAGTAAAATGAAAAGCCCTTTAAAAGAGCGAAGCCCTACTTACGCTGGCTCTCACGGAATACGTTGCCCATATTGCCGCTATCGACAGGCCGTGCTTGCATATCCCGCTGTACAGGTTGCAGCTGCAAAGTTTTTTCCGGCAACATTTTAGCACGCACATAAATCACACCACTACCGGCGGTCCGCGCATTGCCATAGGGAAAATGCGTATTGGTCAATTGCATCTCATAGCCCTCACCACAAGCGCCGAGCAAAAGCGGAACGGATAATAAGGCCAGTGTTTTTTTATTGAAACGGAGTGCCATGGGGTAACCTCTTATAGATATGAATATCGCTGCCGCGAAAAAAAATGAAAGAACGCATAGTCAAAAAGCAGAACGTGCGATTGCACAAATACCAGTGTAATGAGTCGCACCCTCTATAGCAAGGGCGTTGCCAGCAAGGAAATACAAAGCTACCATAACATATTGATAACTATCAAAGGCCGCATCATGCCCCTAGCATATAATCTGGAATTTTTACTCCCTGTCCTTATCGGTATAGGGTGCCTCATTTTCTCCCTACGCATAGTTTTTCGTAATAGCAACAAAGACTTATGCGAAGTGGAAGCCATCCCGCAAGCCCTCCACCTTAAGGAGGGCGAAAACGATGATGATTATGATGATGACAGCCTTATGCGCCCGCCCGAGGAAAAGCTAGAACCCGGACGAAAAGCCTTCTACTTTCTTTTATTTGCCGGTCTGGGGATAGCGTCGATAATGTTTGGCTTGGCCGTCACACATCCCGTTTTAAGTTACGTGGCAAAGGGGATTATAGTGCTGACCATTATCGCGAGCATTATCGCCAATGCGCGGATAGATAGAAAACTTGCACATCAGCAAGCCTTAGAAGCGGAAAAATCTTTGGAAGAAAATGACGCGGATAATCAATAACCGTCATCATCGAATTTATAAAATACAATCATCATAAGCAGCAAACCCGCCGTGGCTGTTAACATAGCCCATATACGGAAGAACCCCATCATACCGGTTATATCAAAATCGGTGAGGGAATATAGCCAGAACGGCACATACTGGTCTTGCGCCAGAAAACCCAAGGCCAGAATTATGCAGATACTATATACCATGATTTTATTGGACAGCTCGCTCCACGTGCGGAACAACATATAGACCGCGCCGAAACATAGCGTGCTGATCATCAAATACCGAAAATCATCCAAGCGCCCGGCTTCGCTAAAGCCATAAATCCCGCCGATCGCAAAGACCATCAGAAAGCACCATTTCATTGATTTAGTAAAAGCATTAACCATGACTAATTATAGCATGGAATTTCAAATCTTCGCACCTAAATCGCACTGAGCGCATTTTTCTCGATATTACACTTTACTTGGCAGGAACTATAAACAAACGCGGTACGTTTAATCTATAAGCCAGATAAGGAGAAATATCATGAGTACATTAATGACCTGTTCCGTCTGCGGCGCGGCCATGCCCGTTGACACCCCGCTATGCCCGAAATGCGGCGGCAAAACCAACTCCCCGAAATAATCGCCCTAAGGCAGGGATTGCGGGCGCGAGGAGAAGAATAACGTCTTCACAATCACCGCGCCGATGAAGAGCAAGATACCGAAGAATGCGGTGAAGAAAGCCATGACCTTCCAAGCATCCACGGGGCGCTGATTGTCCAGAACCGCGCGCTCAGGGTCACTTGGGTCAACATAGGCGGTGACGCGGGCATCGACCGGATGGGCGGCCACTATGGCTTCGGCCTTGCTGCGGGCGCCGCGATTGCCTTGGAAATAACTATAAGTGCGTGATTTATACACCTTACCATCCACGGCATAGGCGTAGCGGATGGCGGGGTGATAGGAATTGCGGTTGGTATTGTTATTCCGCCGCACGGCAATCTCGGCGCGCAGGATTTTGGCTTCCACAGGGACAAAGCGCTCGAACGCGTCAATCTGCAGGCGGTATTCACGCAAAGCATCCATGCCGACAAAAAATCCGACCCCCGCGATGAACAGGAAAACCGCAATCACAAAAAGTGGATTTTGACCGTTCAGCGCGTCGTCGCTGCTATGCTCTTCATTGTTATTGGTGCCTTGCTTGCTCATCCCCGTCCCTTTTGATATTTGAATTTAAAGTTTAGCATAAAATTTGTAAGGGCATAAGGCGGGAAAATGTCGCCCCACTCGCCCCACATCGGGAAATGCGGCGGGCCCGCTTTTTATGTTTTGAATGAAGGACTTAACCATAAATGGGCCCACTCGCCCCGCTTTTTTAAGTGCTCAGGCGTGTAAACACGCTACGCTTTTTTAAGTGCTCAGGCGCGCAAGCGCGCTACGCGGGTTCACTGATCGAGGGTATAGGGAATATAGACCCCGACGCGGCGGTTATAACGCAGCAGGATAACGCCCTTATATTTGCCGGTTTCGCACAGGCGAATGTAATGGGCGATATTGCTCTTGAATTTATGGGTCGTGACCTCCAGAAACTCCGGCTGCGCGCGCTTGGCAGGGCGCGGCGCGGGCGCGGGCATCTCCTCCGCAACCTCCCAAGGCTGCTTATCCGTAATCCCCATCGCTGTCCAATCGTTATCTGTCATGGGGACATTTTAGGAATTAATTCTTATGGTGTCAAGGTTAGTATAATGCAACATTGGATTGAATTTTTAAGAAAGCTTAAATACATGTCAGAAAAAACTTTTTCCGATTACGATAAATTTGAACGCGAAGACTTTGCAGACGATTTAACAAAAATAATAACCACCTTCTACCCTTTCTATGATGAATCTTTTGTATTGAGCCTAAATGCAAAATACGGTAGCGGAAAAACCACTTTCTTAAAAATGTGGCGAGAAAAACTCAAAAAGACTCATGAAGTGATGTATATCAATGCGTGGAAAAATGATTTTGATGAAGAGCCATTGGTTTCAATTATAGGATCAATTATTTCACACATAAATCAGTCCGAAAGCCCACGAAAAGCCGTAAATACAAAATTCAAAAAATCTCTTCAAGCCGCAATGGGTGCTACAGCGTTAGGCGTAACTCAAGTCTCAGAAAAATTAACAGGTATTAATGCAGAAAAAATTATCGAAAAAGGAAAATCTCAGTATAATTATGGTGATTTAGAACAACTTGGCAAAAGTATTTATAAAGAATTCAGCTTTAAAGAAAAAGCTTATATCGAACTAAAAAAGGCTCTTAATGAGTATCTTAACGGACTCACAAATAAGCCTTTATTTATATTCATAGATGAACTTGATCGTGTAAGGCCGCATTTTGCTATAAAATTCCTAGAGGCCATAAAACATCTTTTTTCAGTACAAGGTATATGTTTTGTTATTGCCGTAGATAAAAAACAAATTGAAAACTCAACTCGTCATTTATACGGAAATATTGATTTTAAAAATTATTATTCAAGATTTATTACTAGAGAAGCAAACCTTCCTGATACAAGCAAAATCAACCTCAAACCTCATATACAAGCCCTTAGTGCTGAGTACTTCGATGAAAAGCGCCAACTAGGTGTGCATTTTCCTTTTTTAGCGAACAAGCAAACTGAAATCATAAATCATATTGATATAATATGTAGGGCACATAATTTTACGGGAAGAGAAACAAAAACTTTTTTTAGAATTTTTTCGCAATATATGGCCATAAATTCAGAACAAACATACGAATTAAGCACATGGATTAGAGGTGCAATATATCTATTAGCGTTATCAGTGTACGATAATAGCCTATACAAGAAATTTGGAAGCAGCGATATTGGCCCAGATGAAATTGAGCAGTATATTCAACAACTAAATTTTAATTTTCCTCCAAATAACTCTAATAAACGCTATTTCATTTTTGAATTTTTATCATGCCATATCAAATTAAGGGAAGTTGAAGAAAAGACAAACATAGAACATAACGCGCTCGCAGACATAATTATAAAGTATGTCCCTGATATAGGGGGTAAAGATTTACCAGAGAGACGAAAGCAGGCTATTGAATACATATCCAGAGATAGCAGATCGCCCTTCAGTAACATTAGAGAGCAAAGCACATTTGAAAGAATATTTATAAACTTAGAAAAATGGAAAACGTTTATTGATTAATCATCATGACACTACCCCCGCCTTCACGTAATAAAAGCACGCCAGAAACGCTATATACGCGGCCACCATCATGGCGGCGATGAGGAGGATTTGGGTGCGGGGTTTGATGTTCATGGCAGGAGCGGTTGCGGGGCTTCGGATTTGTATTTATAGATCACACCGAGCAGGATGAAGGCGGGACAGAAGAATTCGAACCCCTCCTCCAGCGCCAGCAGCATCAGGGTGAATTGCCCATCCAGTACAAAATCGTTATCGCGCAAAATGGCGGGCGCGCGGTCCATGATTTTGGAGAGCACGAGCATACCCAGCCCCGCGATTAACCATTGCCCACCGCGGGATTCGAACCCTCGCCGCGCTATGATATAGCGGGTGAGAATAACCAGCGTCGCAACAATAAGCCCGATAATGGCCAGCGCCGCCAGCCCGCCGAAAAGCTGTTCCAGGCCGAAACCATCTTTGTAGAAGTTGATCTTTAGAATGCTGTCGCTGGTGAAGGTTTTGTGGTGATCCCATTCACGCATGGCCAGCGCAATGAATGTAAGGCCGAGCACCAGATAAGCCTTGCCGCCGCCACGCACATGCCAGAGCGCGTACAACCCCGCGGCAATCCACATAACCGGGCTCATGCGCTCGAAAAAGCCTTGTTCGGAGAATAAATGCTTGGCGGTCGCGGTATCAAGCACATAAGCCAGCGCGATCAGACCGGCGGTAACCAGGGCAACAACAAAGGGGATCAGGGCGTAATTTTTCATCTTCATATCCCGACTATGTCACCCTGAGCGCGGGGAAGCAAACAAATCATTCATATTTGCGCCGATTCTGATGCGCGTTTATGTGTTTCCAAACTCTCCGCAATTTAGCTTTAATTTTATCTATAATTAACCGCGCGTTAATCTTTTTTTAAGGGGAAGCGAGTTAACATAAGAATATAAGGGCTTCCTAAGTGGAGAAAAAAATGGAAACAGATTTCTTAAAACGACGCGAGATCGCAAAGCAGCAGATGGAAGAGCGGCTGCAGGTCATGATGGAAAAGCATGCCATTCAGTGCATGAACGAACAGGGCGAGATGAAAATCCGCGACAACGAGCGCGCCCGTCAGGCCAGAGACGAGCAAAAACGCCTTGAGCAGAAATTATTCGAAGAGAAAAAGCGCATGGAAGCGCAGGCTTTTCTGGAAAAGAAACAACAGGAAGAGGCCTATTTCGAGCGCAAACGTATGGAACAACAGCAATTCATGGAACGCAAACAGCAAGAGGAATCGTTCTTTAAGTAAGACAATACCGAAATAATTTCCCCCTACTACACACCTATATATGACCCCTTTGCGGGTCATTTTTTTGCTATTTCAGCCCCAACTCCGCATCTTCCAGTAGCCGGATTTCATCGCGGAGGCGGGCGGCGTCTTCGAATTCGAGGTTGGCGGCGGCGGCTTGCATTTTGGTTTTTAGCTTTTCAATGTGCTTGGCCATTGCGGCGGGGTTGTGGCCGAATTCGGCTTGCGCGCTGTCGTGCAGGATTTTCTGTTTTTTGACATCGACATGATCGGCGCGGTCAAAGACGCTGTCCAGAATACTGTCCAGATTTTTACGGATGCTGGAGGGGGTGATGCCGTGCTTGGTGTTGTATTCGATTTGCTTTTCGCGGCGGCGGGAGGTTTCGTCAATCGCGAACTGCATGGATTCTGTAATTTTATCGGCGTAGAGGATGGCTTTGCCGTCCAGATTACGCGCGGCGCGGCCAATTGTCTGTATCAGAGAGGTTTTTGAGCGCAGGAAGCCCTCCTTATCGGCGTCCAGTATCATCACACGCATACATTCGGGAATGTCCAGCCCCTCGCGCAGGAGGTTAATCCCGACCAGCACGTCGAAGGTGCCGCGGCGCAACTCCTGCATGATCTCGATGCGCTCCAACGTGTCAACATCGGAGTGGATATAGCGCACGCCGATGTTGTTCTCGCTGAGGTATTCGGTGAGTGCTTCGGCCATCTTCTTGGTGAGGGTGGTGACGAGAAGGCGCCCGCCCTGCTCTATCACTTGGCGCGCTTCAAACATTAGATCATCGACCTGATTGGCGGTCGGGCGAATTTCAACGGGCGGGTCGATCAGGCCTGTCGGGCGCA
>CAXBAL010000078.1:0-8694 GCA_963973475.1 uncultured Micavibrio sp. | reverse complement strand
TTCGTGATGGAGCTGATTAATGAAAAAGGCTTTGCTGTATGGCCGCCAATTCCGTTTTCCTATGACACAATCAATTATAACTTACCCACCCCCGCGCCATCCGCGCCGGACAGTGCCAATATAATCGGCACAGATGATCAGGGGCGCGATGTGGCCGCGCGCATTATCTACGGCTTTCGCCTATCCGTAGTTTTCGGGCTTATTCTAACGCTCATCAGCTCGGTTATCGGGGTGACAGCAGGCGCCATGCAGGGCTATTACGGCGGCTGGCTGGATTTGATCATGCAGCGGGTCACCGAGATATGGGCGTCCCTACCCTCGCTCTATATCCTGATTATATTTTCATCAATTTTCATTCCGGGTTTCTGGACACTGCTTTTAATCTTGCTGGCCTTTTCATGGCTGCAATTGGTGGATGTGGTGCGCGCCGAATTCCTGCGGGCGCGGAATTTCGATTACGTGAAGGCCGCCCATGCGCTTGGCATTTCCAACCGCGTCATTATGTGGCGCCATGTTTTGCCCAACGCGATGGTCGCGACATTGACCTTGATGCCGTTCATCTTGACGGGCTCGATAACCTCCCTAACCGCGCTAGATTTCCTAGGGCTTGGCCTGCCGCCCGGCAGCCCGTCTCTCGGCGAGCTTCTGGCGCAGGGCAAGAATAACCTTCAAGCCCCATGGCTCGGCATCTCCGCATTCTTATCACTAGCCATAATGCTGACATTGCTAACCTTTATCGGCGAGGCCGTGCGCGATGCGTTTGACCCGCGAAAAACCGCGCTTTAATGTCCGCGCAGCGCTCGCTTCTTCTGATCTCGACAGGCGGAACCATCGATTCCGAGCCCTACCCCGAGAGCGAGCCGGATTATCCGCCTCTATCCACACATAAAGGGGCCTGTAATGCTTTCAAGGCTTTAAAGACAATTGCAGAGGATGAGTATCACCTCGATCACATCGCCCTGTTTGCCAAAGACAGCAAGCACCTTGATAGCGATGATCAAAGCACTATCCTGCGTCAAATCCTTCACAAAACCTCATACCGGCGCATCGTGGTGACAATCGGCACAGACCGCATGGTTCAAATTGCAAGTGACCTACACACGCAGATAAAAAGCAGCGCCTTCAAGCTCCCCTGTCCTGTCATTTTCACAGGCGCAATCTGGCCGCTTTCGAACGGGGCGGAAAAATCCGATGGCTTTGATAATCTGGAGCTGGCCGCACTCGGCCGTCAAAACCTCTCCCCCGATATCTATGTGGCCATGCACTCCATCATGGCAACGCCCGATCACATTAAAAAAGATGTAGCCGCCAAAGCCTTTATACGTATAGATCCTTAGCTCCCCTATATGATCGACTTTCACTTCTCAGCATGTTAAATCTGAGCTAACGGCATGAGAATCTTGTTTTTTTCGTAGTATTGATTTATAAGTTTCGACATACATAAAATAAAAGAAGCAAGATATATGTTTAAAGCTGTTGAATATACTGCAGGGTTATTTGATTCACTTTTGAGCTTGATAAAAGAACAGGCGCATCACCACGGGACGACTTTTGGCGGTAATCCGGTCAAACTTCGTGACGAATTCGGCAAAGCGGGCGCCCACACCAAAGCGTTCTTTATCGAACATGATAGCGCCCCGACGCCTGTTGGCCTTGGCGTAGTTCATGAGCTGCACACCCCCGAGGGGCGCGGCCTCTATCTGGAAGATCTCTATATATCCGAAACCTTCAGAAACTCTGTACGCGGCACTGGCTCCTATGCTTTTGGCCACTTGATACAGCTTGCGCGCGATGACGGGTATGACTATGTGAACTGGATGGTCGCAGAAGACAATGATGAACACACCTTTAAATTCTATTTGAAAAAATGTCAGGCCGTGGAAGAAGACCTAACCATGCTCAGCCTGTCCAAAAAATTCGATTTGGCCAGCGTGGCACCGCAAACAAAATACGCGACCGCAATTGATAAAATCGGCCCCGGTAATTTCCGTTTAAGCCTGAAAGATGCCAATGGCGACGAGTTGGCCGGTGTTTATATGAACGAGAATTACTCGACCTTCCGCACCATTAGCGGCCTGCGCATTGAACCGGATTTACCGCAAAGCGACAAACTGAGCGCCAATGACAACATGCAGGATATTTATGACGCTATGCATCGCCGCGTCATTGAATTTGCACGTGATAGCGGCAATACAGGCCATATTGTCTGGGCGGTGCCCAAAGAGGATACGAAGCTGGAGCAGTTCCTGATCACACAAGGCCTGCAAACCTACCGCCTTGACGAAAATTTGCCGGAAACGCGCTTGATTCCCTTCCGCATCGGGCGTGATGATATAGACAGCGACCTGATTGACCGCCTACAGAATAAAACGCCCCCGCCTGTGCAACAGAATATTGCAGGCTTGAATCAGGGGTAATAATCGGTCATTTTGAATACATGATAACGATTGGCAATTTATAGGGCGTCCATGAGCAATAGCTGTGCAGTATTAACGCATTCAACCTGTCTTGAGCATGATACAGGCGCCGGACATCCCGAAAACAAAACCCGTTTAGAAACAGTTCTAAAAGCCATAGACGAGGCCGCCATTGACGGCGTCGCGGTATTTGATGCGCCGCGCGCCAGTGAAGATCAGGTACTGGCATGCCATAGCCAATCCTATCTGGATTTCATCAAAAAAACGATACCCTCGAAGAAAGGCGAAACCGCCAATCTGGATGAAGACACACGCGTATCAAGCCAGTCCCTCGATGCCGCGCTATATACCGCTGGCTGCGCCGTTAAGGCCGTTGACCTGGTTCTCTCGGACAAATATAAACGTGCCTTTTGCGCCACGCGCCCCCCGGGTCATCATGCCCTATATGACGGGTCATGTGGTTTTTGTATCTTGGGCAATGTCGCAATTGCCGCCAAACATGCGATCAATCACCACGGCTTGAACCGCGTCGCAATCATTGATTTCGATGTCCATCATGGCAATGGCACGCAAGACATATTGAAACATGGCGGGCGCAATGAAGAAAACAAGAATATCTTCATTGTCTCGCTGCATGAAAAAGACCTGTGGCCCTATAATACCGAAGAAAACGAAATTTGCAGCGATACAATGCTGAATATTCCCGTACCTCGCGATTCGGATTCATCTTTTTATTATGACGCCTTTCGCACGCGCGCCCTGCCCGCGTTGGAGGCTTTCAAACCCGAGCTAATTATCATCGCCGCCGGTTTTGATGCCCACCGCGATGATCCTCCGCAAAACGCTCTGTTCAATGACCCGCCCGGCAAGCAAAACCTGCTGGAAGCCGATTACGAATGGATGACCGGCGAGCTGATAAAAATCGCTGATAAATATGCAGGCGGGCGCGTTGTATCTGTCATGGAAGGCGGCTATAATGTGAACGTACTGGCGCGATGCGTGGTCTCGCATATCAAGACGCTTATTCGTGCCTAAAACTTTAAACAAAGGCCATAACCCATGTTAGATTCTGCCCAAGCGCGCAATTCCATCGCCGCTATGAAAGACGAAATCGCCGCCTATCGCCGCGCGATGCACGAAAACCCGGGCACTGCCTACGAAGAAGAATTCGCCAGCAATCTGGTCGCCGACAAGCTCAGCGAATGGGGTATCCCGTTCGAGCGCGGCCTTGGCAAAACCGGCATTGTCGCCACTATCACAGGGAATAGCGATACCTCGGGCAAGGCCATCGGCCTGCGCGCCGATATGGATGCGCTGGATATTGTCGAGGAGAACAACAAAGACCACGTCTCTAAAATCCCCGGCAAGATGCATGGCTGCGGGCATGATGGCCATACGGCCATGCTGCTTGGCGCGGCCAAATATTTGAATGAGACCCGCAATTTTGACGGTAAGGTTCATTTGATTTTCCAACCCGCGGAAGAAGGCCAGCGCGGCGCCATTGCCATGATGGATGATGGCTTGTTCGATCGCTTCCCCTGCGATGCGGTTTATGCGCTGCATAACTGGCCGATGGTTCCGCGCGGCAAGATGGTCATTCGCCCTGGGCCGTTTATGGCAGCCTCCGACCGTTTCAAGCTGGTGATTAAAGGCCGCGGCGGCCATGCGGCCATGCCACACAATACTACCGATCCCATAGTGATTGCTGCGCAGATCACGCTTGCCCTGCAAAACCTGATCAGCCGCAAAGTCGACCCCATTGATTCGGCTGTCATTACCGTGACAAATTTCAATGGCGGCACTGGTGCGGATAACGTTATCCCCGATGACACGACCTTGCTCGGCTCCGTGCGCACCTTCAAGCCCGAAACCCGCACGATGCTCAAGAAAAAGATCGAAGATGTAGCGCGCGGCATTGCCGAGGGGTTCGGCGCGCAAATAGACTATAAATATAGCGAGGTTATCGACCCCACCATTAACGACCCCGAAGCCACAATTTTCTGCGCTAATATCGCACGCGAGATTGTCGGCGCGGAAAATGTGCAGGACGATGTCGATCCGTGTATGGGCGGCGAAGATTTCGGCGCTATGATCCTTGATCGTCCGGGCGCCTATATCTGGGTAGGCCAAGGCGAAAGCGATCCAAATTCCAATCACAACCAAGGCCTGCACACACCGCGATATGATTTCAATGACGAGATCATTCCGACAGGCGTTGAATATTTCGCACGTATCGTTGAGAAATCAATGCCAAGAGCGGCTTAAAAAATCACCCTTGAGCAAGTGAGCCTTCGGCGCCCTCTATGGGGGAGCGCGTTAAATCCGGCGGCGCATCCTTGGGAATTGTGTAATCCGTTTTGGCCGCAACAGAACAAAGACCCGCGGTCACTGCTTTTCTAATCGGCAATTTCAAGACCTCGACTTTACCGGTTTCATTGAATTGCTGCGCCGATTGCTCGAACATCGGGCGACATCCGCCACATTTAAAATTACCCAGATCTTGCCGCGTATCTTTAACCGCTACATCGCCGCCACCCTTCTCTTCGCGGGCTTTTTCAAAAGCCTGCTGTAGGGTTTTCTCGTTAATTGCGCGGCACTGGCAAATCATAACCATGGTAATGCCTATATATCTCGTGTTGGTATAATATTCAAAACAGGAACTTCAGCGCCCATAGGCTCTGCCTTATCAGCATTTAATTCCAGCGCGCCTTTATGGCTTTCAAATGCCTTTTTAGCCAATGGCAATAACGCAGGACACACGCCGCAGCTTGAACCCGTTGCCGCCAAATGCGGCGCCAGATGATCCATTGTGACTTCTGCTTCACCGGCGTCATTGGCGGCTCTCTTATAGGCTTTTGCCAAGTCCAGCTTGTCTAACGCTCCACATTTCATTACTCAGTTCCCTTCCCTTTGGATGACCGTAAACAAACGGCCCTCATTTCGATTCGATGGCCAATTTAGCACCTGAAACTCTAAATGCAAATGATTATCATTAAGATTTCAAAAAAATTTTAAATTGACAGCTTGGCGGCATCACGTTTATTACTGGTTCTATGAAAACAATTCTGGCCAACACTAACCGACCAACACGACGCCCGCGATAGGACATATAGCCTGACGCGAACCCATTTGTTTTCTTTTTTCCCAACATTTTGACTTTCGGCTTTCGTTCAGGCTTAACGCCCCCCTCGAAATGCGTTACTGTATTTTCGTTAAACAAAGAAGAAAAGCATATGAGAAGCATCACACTTGATAAAATTGGATCCGTTACCAAAAATCTGGATCTGAAGACCAAAGAAAAACTCACCGACAAACTCTCCTGCGAGATGGGCACCGTTCTGGCCGCCGAAGTGCTGGAGGATAAATCCATATATAACGAGATGGAGCTGGTCTCGGGTCGCATGTCCAAGCTGAAAAAAGGCGATACCATTGCAGTTGCGCTCGGCTCCCGCATGGCGCTGAAAGGCTTCACGGGCCGCTTGCCCTCGCGCTTGCAGACTGGCGATGTCATTCATTTGCTCAATTTCGGCGGCGTGGCGGGCATTTGCACCTCTGCCAATGTGACCGAAGTCGGCGAGCCGCTTCGCATCCGCGTTCTGGGCGGCATCACGCGCGCCAAAGGCAAAGTCATGAATATCAAAGACGCTAATTTGTTCGAACCTCTGGAGAGCATGAAGAACAAAACGCCTTTAATTATCGTCACCGGAACATCCATGGACAGCGGTAAAACCACCGCCGCCAGTGAAATAGTCAAAACTTTGA
Organism: uncultured Micavibrio sp.; assembly: GCA_963973475.1. Classification (GTDB taxonomy): domain Bacteria; phylum Pseudomonadota; class Alphaproteobacteria; order Micavibrionales; family Micavibrionaceae; genus UBA2638. Next base: position 2,515 of record CAXBAL010000078.1, on the reverse strand, counting down.
CACGCATGGGTATGAGCTTGGCCGGTGCAAAACTGACAGGCGTCGGCGCGCACCGCGATGTCTATAAGATGGAAGATAACGGCGTGACCAAGGCCGTGTCCTTCACCGATTGCGGGATCAGCTCCACCGCCTCCATGCCTGATAAAGACATCGTGACCATGTCCAAAGGCGCGCTGGAATATCTGACCAAAACCAAAAAACCCGATGCAATCATTATCGAATTTGGCGACGGGGTCATGGGCAAATACGGCGTAGAGGCGATTTTGTCCGATCCCCAAATTCAGGACAATGTTTACTTACATATCGGCTGTGCCAGCGACCCGGTCGGCGCGGTCGGCTTAGCACGTGCTTGTGAGGATTTAGGCCTGCCCCTTGATATCATCAGCGGCCCTGTTACCGATAACGAAGTCGGCAAGCAGATTATCGCCGAGAAAATCGGCTGCATGACCTATAACGCGTTCAAACCGACCAACCAGTGGCTTGATCTGGTGATTGCGCGCTGGATGGGGCTGGAAGAAAAGCCGGCCACAAAAAAAGCGAGTGCGAAAAATGCCGCTTAAAGTCTCCATCATCGGCGTGACAGGCTATACCGGGCTTGAGCTGGTGCGGGTTTTGCTCGCCCATCCGCAAGTGCAGATTAAATACCTGACCTCCCGCCAGCATGAGGACAGCTCCATCGGCGATATCTACCCGCATCTCACGGGCTATGATTTGCGCATCACCAATACCGATGCGACTACGGTCGCCAAGGAAAGCGATGTCGTCTTTCTGGCACTGCCGCACAAAACCGCGCAGGATGTGGTGGCCGAGATTTACGGCCTGACCAAGATCATTGATTTGTCCGCCGATTACCGCCTTGATGATGCCGCAACGTATGAAAAATATTACGGACTGAAGCATAACCATGCAGAATTGCTGGCCAAATCCATCTACGGCGCGCCGGAATTTCTGCGTGAGGAAATCAAAAACGCCGATCTGGTCGCCAATCCGGGCTGCTTTGCGCTGCTTGGGCAATTGATACTGTATCCGTTCCAGAACAATATCAAACGCGCCGATATTTTTGCTGTAACAGGCTCCAGCGGCGCGGGGAAATCGCCAGCAGAGGGCACGCATCATCCCGTGCGTAATCACAATATAAAAAGCTATAACATCAACGCCCACCGCCATATCCCTGAGATCATTCGTACAGCGGGCATGCAGGAAGACGAGCTAAACTTCGTGCCCTCCTCAGGCCCCTTCACGCGCGGCATTTTCATGCAGGCGTTTATCACCCCGCAAGAAGAGACATCTGTTTGCGCGGGCGAGCTTTATAAAGACGAGCCGTTCGTGCGCGTGGTTGAGAGCGTGGCGCTGGCGGGTATCGTCGGCTCGAATTACTGCGACCTCAGCTACACTAAAGGCCATGGCGGGCAAATTATTGCCCAAGGCGCGCTGGACAACCTCGTCAAAGGCGCCGCCGGATGCGCGGTGCAGAATATGAACATTATGTGCGGGCTGGATGAAGCCATGGGCTTAAAAACCCTTGCCCCCCTCTACCCGTAAAACAAGGAAGAAGAAACTATGAGCAAGACACCCAAAAACGCAGGCATGAGCCAATTTTTCGCCAATGCCTTTTACCATAGCAAATTCATGAACTCGGTCTTCGTGGTCAAGGCCAGCGGAGAGTTAATCGAGGACGATGACGCGCTGGACGGTCTAATCCGAAATATCAAAAAGCTAACCCATCACGGCATCAAGGTCATTTTGGTTTATGGCGGCGGCAAAGCAACCGATAAGGCGCTTCAGGAAAAAGGCATCGAGGTCAAAAAAGTACAGGGTCGCCGTATTACCGACGCCGCCACGCTGGATGTCATGAAACAAACCATCGGCGGTGCGCTATCTTTGCGTATTTATAGCGCCATGTCGAAACACGCGGTGGAAGGCTATAACCTGAACGCTGTTCCCGCCGACTGGATGAACGTTACACGCCGCCCGCCGAAAGACGGCGTGGATTTCGGCTTTGTCGGTGATGTACTTTCAGCCCGCGAACGCGGAATCAAGCGCCTATTCAAGGTCACCAATTTCGTGGCCGTACCCTGCCTCGCCCATGCGGAAGACGGTATGATCGTTAACATCAACGCCGACACAATAGCCACCGAGTTGGCCATCGGCGCGCAGGCAGATAAGCTGATCTTCCTTAGCAATGTCGATGGCGTCCTCAAAGACGGTAAAACCATTTTCATGCTGACCGACCACGACATACCAGGCCTTATTAAGGACGGCACCGTAACCGAGGGCATGCGTGTCAAAATGGAGAATTGCGTCCGCGCCCTGAATGAAGGCGTCAAGCGCATTCATCTGATCAACGGCATGCGCGAAAATGCACTGGAGAAAGAAATTTTTGAGGCCGTCGGCCCCGGCACAATGCTAATCAGCGAAGATGAAAAACTGCGTTATATGAACGAGGTCGAAGTGCAAAAAGCCATTGGTGAATAATGAGTGATTTCGACTACCCCCCAGCCTATGATTTTCAAAT
>CAXBAL010000077.1:0-8814 GCA_963973475.1 uncultured Micavibrio sp. | reverse complement strand
GTTATAAACGAATATTGCGTTAAAATTGTGTGAACTGGAATTTTTATAAGGACATTACATGAGAGCGCGCTTGAAAATCATGAAACCCTTTTCGGGATGGAAAAAAGCTTGGCTGGTAATGTTCGGCTTTCTTGTACTATCTTTTATCCCAGGCACATCCTACGCACAATGCGGTTTTGATTCCATAGGTGATTACACTTGTAGAGGGCCAACAGGCGGCGCCGGCGCTGGCGGTGATGGTGGCGGTCCTATTACGGGAATTGGCGGCCAATATTCGGTTGGAGATTACATCTTGACCATGCCGGATGCGCCTGATTGCAGCATCCTTTCCCAGTTACCTCTAGTTATGGATCAGTTGCCTCCAGCTGTTCAAGGTACAATAAATGCGCAGAGTTTGAATTTTCTTGCGGGCGGTGCTACATGTGCTGAAATTACGGAATATGGTACGAATCTATTATTTTTTCAGGCCATCCTAAATGGTCTTCCGCTTGATCCTTGCGGTATGGGTCCTGATGAAACCGGTAATGATGTTACCAATGATGCTATTATGGCGCTGATATATAATAGCGTCGCCCAGGATTTGGCTTCTGGCGGATCATTAGATGTTTTGGACCTTACTGCAACTGTTACTCAGGCATGCGCTGAGACAGAACCATCATGCGGCGATGCTGCTGCTCCGGTGGATGGCGACGCGCCTGCTGCACCCGCCGGTGAATCATGTACACCTGTGAACAGCGCCACCATTGAAGACGATATTTTAGAACACTTGAAATCACGAGAAGGTGTTCGAAGCTGTGCCTATCAGGATAGCGAAGGGCACTGGACGATCGGTGTCGGTCACCTTATTACGGATGCTGATCCGTATGCGCGCAGTACAAGCACATGTATCTCGGATGCTGAAGTGGACTCGCTTCTGAGAAGTGATATGGCTTGGGCGCAAAGCGCTGCACAAAGCCAGATGGCAGAACTGGGCTTGAATTGTCATGAATTTCTTGTCGACCTCGTCTCTGTTAATTATCAGCTAGGTTCAGGCTGGAGAAGTAAGTTCCCGACGACATGGTCCCAGATGCGACAAGGTCAATACAGTGAAGCGGCCGATGGTTTGGAAGGCTCTTTATGGAATCAGCAAACACCCGTGCGTGTTGATGACTTCCAGCAGGGTTTGAGACAATTGGACGGTATCTCACCTGCTGCGGCCTGTCCCGGTGGAGCAGGCGCTGGCGATCCGGCTGCCGGCGGCGATGATTCGCAACCCGGAGCCGATGCGCTGGGAAGATGGTGTCTTGATTCGGGGGCGGCCGGTTATGCGACTGATATAGAGTCGACAGGTACTTATACTCTTTCTGAAACAAATAATGCCAGAAGAATTGCGGAATCGGCAGCGCTTGCTATCGGTGCAACGACAGGGGACCACGATGGTGTAACATCGCCAAGTAGCGGAGCGCGCGGGGGCTTGGGTTGTGCTTTGGCGGTATCGCGTATTCTTCGATGTGCGGGGGTTAGTGGCATTTACTCTTTGGCAACAAATGGTTTATGGGATCAGATGGAAGGGGATGCCTGTTGGACCTTGGCAGATACCGGGCCTCTTGATATGTCAACTCTACAGCCGGGCGATGTGATTAACGTCCGAACGGCCGGAACACCCGGCGGGAATGGGCATGTGGGAATATATGTCGGTGATGGCAATATTATCTCCAACTCCAGTTCCGGGTTCGCCGGCTCCGACGGCTCCAGAGCAGGCGGTGTTATGCAGAACTATACAGTGGATACCTGGAATTCAAGCGTTGTGACGCGAACAAATAATCCTGCCTCACACTCTGGTACATTCAGATATACTTGCTAACAGCTATAATTTTAAGCATGGGAAAAACTATGGAATACAGGTTACGAAAAAATGGATTGCTGGTGCTTGCGCTCGTAATGTCCTTGGGTGCGTTAGGGCAAAATGTTCAAGCGCAGAATTTTTCCGGTGAAAATCCCCTGCAAAGCAAAGCCGTGAAGACGTACGAAGTTCCAAAGGGGCCCGTTGAATTATATGGGCAGGTTTTGGATCCATATCTCGATTACTACGAAAAACCGGGTCAAAAAGGATATGTGTTTATCGAGAAATATAATGCCTACCGTTGGGATGATATGCGTTATCTCGTGCCGGAGCTTTTACCGGATGCCAAAGAAAAGAAGATGAGTGCCGAGCAGCTTTGTGACATGCTGGTTGCGCTGGATAAGGGGTATCTGAATGAGATGGAGCGCCATTCATATGAGCTTGCAGCTCAGCTAGTGCCGCATTTTCCCAATCTTGAGACTGATTTAGAATTTTTGGACGAATTGGACATGCGTCTTCGTTCCAAAAGCTTTGAGCTGACGCAGGAGTTGATAGATTTCATGCCTGAAGGCTGGGATCAAAGGGTAATGGTCGCCAAAGACCTGAAAATCAAGACATGGGCTTTGTCGACTTTAAGAGATGCGGCGTTGTTCAACTGCCCTGCCTATGCGAAACAAAGGGGGTACGGCCCTTACGTTGGGCCTCTTCCTTAATGTCCTGTAAGAATTAAAAAAGGCCCGGATAGGGGCCTTTTTTGTTATCTGCATTTCGACTGTATTAATTACAGATCGGGGTTTCGTATAGACCGTCCAAATCATTTTGGGTGACGTTCGATCCAGTTTTTTCTACTTCAGTCAAACTTACTTCGCCAATTTCTGCATTCATACCGCACATAGCGCGGCAAGCGCCTTGCTGGGTGAAAGTCAGACCATTTTGGCTTGTTATTGTAACTTTACAATCCTCGGCATTGTCTTGCGCGCTGTAGAGCCATTGACCTTCACCGGTTTTATTGGCAAGTCCATTCACAATACCGCAATCGTTGCCTGTTTTATTGTTCCAGACGCTAATGCTGAAACGCAAATCCCCGCCATCGTCTTCAATAACGGCCAGACTGGTGTTTTTATCTTCTGCCTTTTGACAATATACACCCGTTAAGGTGGATGGTGCATTTGTTGTGGTGGCGTTTTGGTCCTGAGCATCACCATTTTGCGCTTCGCTCTCAAAGCAGCTGGCGAGCAAAAAGGTCGAGGCCGCCAGAGTCATTACTAAAAATGTCTTATTTCTCATAGTTTTATCCTTTTGGAATAATGCATGTATCATAATACCATAGAAAAAATAAAGTTTACCCTAAATTTTAGGCATTTTTTTCTATGGCGGTCTTCAAAAACTCTGACATTCTGCGGACAAAGCCGCTGGGGTCATTAATCGGCTCGCCCTGAATAATTTTTGCCTGATCGAGCAGCAGGAAGGACAAATCCGCGATTTTATCCTCGTTCGAGAAATCCTCGTTCAGCTCGACCATCTTTTTCACAAGGGCATGGTCCTTGTTGATCTCCAGCACAGGCTTGGTAGAGCCAGCATATTTCTGGTGGATTTTTAGAACACGTTCCATATGCATATCCACGCCATGTTCGGGCGCGACCAGACACACTGGGGAATCGGTCAGGCGGTTTGAAATAATCACATCCTCCACTTGCTCGGCCAAAGTTTTCTTGATGGTTTCAAGCAGCGGTTTAAGGCTCTCATCCGCTTTGGTTTTTTCTGCTTTCTCTTCCTCGGTTTGTTCCGCATCTCTATCGGCGTCGTACTGGTTCAGATCAATATTACCCTTGGTCACAGATTTAAACTTTTTGCCCTCGAATTCGGCGGCATGTTGCAGCCAGAAATCATCAATCGTATCGGTGAAGAACAACACCTCCAGTCCGCGGGATTTAAAGCCCTCAAGCTGCGGTGAGTTTTTCAGGCTCTCCAGATTTTCACCGCTGATATAATAAATCTCGTCCTGCCCGTCTTTCATGCGGGAAACATAATCGGCCAGCGATACATATTTTTCACCATTCTCATGCGTCGAGAAAAAGCGGCAGATTTTAAAGATGGCTTCACGGTGCTCGCTCGCATCATAAAGACCTTCCTTCATGGCGGCGCCGAATTGCCCCCAGAAGGTATTAAACGCCGCTTCATCATTTTGCGACAACTTATTGAGATCGCTAAGAATTCTCTTGGTGACGGCGCTGCGGATTTTGGTGACAACCGGGTTATATTGCAGTGTCTCGCGGCTAATGTTCAGTGGCAAATCCTCGCTATCAATAACCCCACGAACAAACCGCATCCATGGATACATAAGGTTCTCGACCGTATCGGATATAAAGACGCGGCGCACATAGAGCTTCACGGAACCCTTACGGCCCGGATCGTATAGATCGAAAGGGCGCATCGTTGGTACATAAAGGAGGGCAGAGAACTCGATCGTGCCTTCCGCCTTCCAATGGCTGGTCAGCACAGGCTCGTCCATGCCGTGCGTGATATGGCGATAGAAATTCTCGTATTCCTCGTCAGTGATCTCGCTTTTTGGACGCGCCCAGATCGCGGTGGCTTGATTGATGGCTTCATGCGTGTCTTTGTGGATGGCTTCAACCATATAGATCGGCACGTCAATATGGTCGGAATATTGCTCGACCGTTTCGCGAAGCTTTTCCTCCAGCAGGAATTCCACGGCGCTGTCTTTAATGTCCAGAATAATGGCCGTCCCGCGTGTTCCACCGCCTAACGCGGCCTCTTCAACCTTCGTGGCCTCTGTGGTTAAAAAGCCGCTCGCGCCATCGGATTCCCATTTATAGGCTTGGTCTTCTCCGGCTTTACGGCTGATAACCTTGACCTTGCTGGCGACCATATAGCTGGCGTAGAAACCTACACCGAACTGGCCGATCAGCTTCATTTTGTCGGCACCGTTTTCATTGTTGGCCTTCATTTGCTCCATAATCTTCGCGGTGCCGGATTTGGCAATCGTGCCCAGATGCTCGGTCAGCTCCTCGGCGTTCATACCGATGCCGTTATCCACCACGGTGAGCGTGCGCGCCTCGCGGTCCGGCCAGATATGAATGCGGAAGGTTGGGTCGTCCTTAATAAGGTCGGGGTTCGTAATGGCCTCATAACGCAAGCGGTCACACGCATCGGCGGCGTTCGATATCAATTCACGCAGGAACACATCATGATTGGTATAAAGCGCATTGGCCACAATATCCAGCAAGCGCGAGACATCGGCGCTAAAGCCTTGGGTATATTCGGTTTTGGTATCTTCTGTGCTCATATCTTTTTCTTGTGCGCTCATTATTATTTACTCCTTCGTATGTATCACGTCATTGCGAGCAAAGCGAAGCAATCCATGTGGATTGCCGCGTCACTTCGTTCCTCGCAATGACGACTTTGATCTTATCTCCTACGGATATAGCCAGCCAATAGACCAGCTGCCATCTTCGTTCTTACTATAAACAAATCTCTTATGCAGACGATAGGGTTGTTCGGCCCAAAACTCAACCCGCTCGGGGATAATTCTAAAGCCGCCCCAATGCGGCGGGCGCGGCGGGTTGTCCATGCCGTCAAATTTCTGGTCAAATTCCTCGACGGACTTTTCAAGATCGCTATAGGCCTGCATCGGGCGCGATTGTCTTGATGCCCATGCGCCAACGCGGCTGGCGCGCGGGCGATTGTTATAATAAATATCGGATTCTTCTTCGCTTGTTTTTTCGACTTTGCCCGATATGCGGATTTGCCGCTCGATACTCTTCCAGTAAAAATTGGCCTCGGCATAAGGATTTGCGCTTAGCGCCCGTCCTTTATCGCTTTGATAATTGGTGTAAAAATGTAGACCTTTTTCATTAAAGCCGCGCATAAGTACAACGCGCACAGCCGGTTTCCCTTCTTCCGATACAGTGGCCAGCGTCATTGCGCCGGCATAGCTCTGTTCTTTTTCCTCGGCCAAATGGAACCATTCATGGAATAAGTCTGTTGGGTCTGACGGAAAGTCGTTTTTCATGCGAAGGGTATCCTATTGATGTTCGTATAATGTTTACTAAAGAGTGTTGAAAAGATATATTCTCTTCTCACTCATACGCAAGTTAAGCGCGATGAAAAAATATGAAAGGTACAGATTAATGAAGAAGTTTGGATTAGTAGTTTTGAGTTTAGCCGCCATTTCTTTGGGCGCATGTAATACCATGGAAGGCGTCGGCACAAAACAAGGTGTCGGTACCGTTGGTGGTGCTGTTCTTGGTGGTTTGGCCGGCTCACAAGTCGGTGGTGGCTCCGGTCAGCTCTGGGCAACCGGTGCGGGCGTATTGCTCGGTGGTTTGCTGGGTAGTGAAATCGGTAGCTCGCTTGATCGTGCCGATGTGGCTTATGCCCGTCAGGCCAATCAACGCGCTTATTCAGCCCCTGTCGGCGAGACTGTAAGCTGGAATAACCCCGAGAGTGGGAATTACGGTACGGTAACCCCGACCCGTGATGGTTACAGTTCTGCCGGTCGTTATTGCCGCGAATACCAGCAAACAATTGTTGTTGGTGGCCGCAATGAAAGCGGATACGGCACAGCCTGTCAGCAGCCTGATGGTAGCTGGGAAGTCGTGAAGTAAGTTTTACGAGAATCAGAATTTTAAAGCCGGGTAGAAATATCCGGCTTTTTTATTCTCTCCGGCCTTAATCCTCGCCGGAATCCTCTGAAGTATAAGACACATCCTTATTTAGCGCCTTAATTTCTCTTTTAACGAGGTTTGGATCTTTCATAAATTGCTCCAGCCCGCCTTTATCGGTGTTGCTGTTATTATCATGGACAAGGGGAGATTTGACATTTTTTGCACAAAGCCGGAAATACTCCTGCAAATGCTCGGGCGCTTTCATTTTGGCGCTCAGCGCAACCAGAGTGTTATAATCTGTGTCCACATTCTTGCGGCGTAATTGATGCAAATATCCTGATAACTTACGTACATCATCCCAAGATGTCTTGTTCAATGCTTTCTGGAAGGCCTCAAAAACCTGATCTGCGCTAATGCTGTCCTGCGTGGTAATCATGTGCTCGAAACTATGGGCCGTAATATACAGGGCATGGCTGCACCAGCCGCAACCATGGCCATCTAGAAGCTTCCGGTTTAATTTTTCTGCTTCCTTGAAGATCATCTCGGCGCTGGTCTGAAGAACGGCAATGTTGGCAAGGCGCTGACCTGTCTCGTCACAGGTGACTTTGTGTACGCGGGCATTATGCTCATTATTATTAAACGGGTTGTAGCTATTTAAATCCGATGTGCTGTCGGTTTCAATATCAATCAGTTCGGCAATTTGATAGGCCAGCGCTCTTACAAATGTTTCTTTGCTCGTGTAAATTGCCTGACCCAATATCTTGTCCTCACTATAGCCTTGCCACGCCATTTCTTGTGCGGGTTTTGAAAAGTCCAGCCATTGTTGGATAGACTCATCACCATAGGTGAGTGAAATCTCGGATGATAAGTCCATGACCTGCTTCATGAGTTTGGATTTGTTATCAATATTGGATTTTAAATCACCGTAGACTAGCTTCGAGGCTTCATAGGCAATAGGATAGGGGAAGACTTCCGGGAAGAAATTTGGTGTGGCTTTCAGGGTTTCTGCGCTACGCTTTTTGGCCAGATGCTGGATATAATCTTTATGACCTTGTGTCTCCATCATGACGGCGCCGAATATATCGGCCATAAGATTGTTCTTCGCTCGCTCCAGCCTATCTGACGGGGGTTTTATCAGACCTGTTTGATAAAAATTTGTTTTTGCATACTGCGCGCTTATTTTTTCCACTGCTTGCAGGGCGTGCCAGGCCATATGATACAGAAAATGTTTGGCGTTCTCATCATGGTAAAAATCATCGGCGTTAATGTAAAAAATAGCGCTATAGTGCTTTTTTAACGGGACACCCATCCATTTGTTCTGGTTAATGACCGTTCCCAGAAACATGGATGAATCCTGATCTGTTTCCTTTGTCATGGTCAAATAATCATAGATTTTGCGTCCAAAGGGCTTGGCCAGAATCATATTGCGTTTTTCCACCAGTGTCCGCTCGCGCTCGCCGCTTTTATGCACCAGAAAAATCGGGGACAGATTGCGGAACTCGTCTTCCATCTGGCGTCTGACGACGTTGCAATTGTGATCTATACCGGCAAGATCAAGTGACATGGATTTTCCTTCGAATGCTCAACGGTTTGGCGACAATTGTCACCCAGAAATACTATACCAGAAACGGTCTTTACAAAAGCTTATCAAAAGGGATTTTCGGCGCAAAAGGCATTTACACTGGACGGGGTGGCGCAAATGTGTAGGATACGACAAATAGCAATCCAACCATAATTATAGACGAATTAAAGACATGGAAAATACGAATTTATTCTTAAAAGGAAAACGCGGCCTGATCATGGGCGTTGCGAATGATCGCTCAATCGCTTGGGGCTTGGCCAGCATGGCCGCCGAGAGCGGGGCAGAGCTTGCCTTCACTTATCAGGGTGAGGCGCTGGAAAAACGCGTGCGCCCGCTGGCCGAAAAAATCGGCTCGACCCTTGTTCTTCCTTGCGATGTAACGGATGAGGCCAGCATCGACGCCGCCTTCGCCGAGATCGAAAAAGAATGGGGACAAATTGATTTTGTCGTGCACGCCATTGCATTCTCCGACAAGAACGAACTGGATGGTTTGTATCTGGACACCACGCGCGAAAATTTCAAACGCACCATGGATATTTCCGTCTATTCCTTCACCGCCGTGGCGCAGCGCGCCGTACCGCTGATGAGCGAAGGCGGATCACTTTTGACGCTAACCTATTACGGCGCCGAGCGCGTTATGCCGCATTACAACGTCATGGGCGTTGCCAAAGCGGCGCTTGAGGCATCCGTGCGCTATCTTGCTGCCGATCTGGGCGGGAAGAATATCCGCGTCAATGCCATCTCCGCCGGGCCGATCAAAATACTGGCCGCCAGCGGTATCG
>CAXBAL010000076.1:0-8934 GCA_963973475.1 uncultured Micavibrio sp. | reverse complement strand
CTTAATACGCGCAATGGAAATGGAGATGCCCGATATTGCAGAGCAATTCTGGGCGCCCGGCCATGCCCGCATCATTCTTCCCAACAACTGGAGATCCGCCTATGCTTAATCCGCAATTTATTATTGATGAAGTTTTACCCGCAATGCAGCAAGCTTTGGGTGCCAGCAATGTCATGCAAGAAGCGGCCGCAAGCGAGCCCACGATAGGACATTTTGATCCGGCAAACGCGGCACGGTCCGAGCCCCTGTTAAAAGAAGCATTGGTTGTAGTACAGCCAAATTTAGCACCAGAGCCTTAAAATTTGCCTATATAATTTTTAGTATGCCGGTTTCCTTCCACGGAGATCGGCATATTTTATTTCTCCATACCGGATAATAAGGAGAATATTTATGAGTGTTATTTATACAGCAAAAGCAAGCGCGATTGGCGGACGAGACGGGCGCGTTGTCACCGATGACAAGAAAATCGAAACCCTGCTATCGGTTCCGGGCGGGAAAGGCGAAGGCCCCAACCCCGAACAGTTTTTCGCCGCAGGCTATTCCGCATGCTTCGGACAGGCGCTGAAGGCCATGGCCGATAAAAACGGCAAAAATCCCTCCAGCGTCACCGTAAATGCCGATGTCAATTTGCACAAAGATGAAGACGGCTTTCATTTATCGGTCAAGCTGGATGCAGAGCTACCCGGCCTATCCCGTGAAGACGCCGAGTTTCTGATGAAAGAAGCGCACAAAATCTGCCCTTATTCCAAAGCCGTCAGCGCAGGAATTCCGGTAGAGCTCTCTGTCAGCGGCCACGAAGTCAAAGCCGCAGCCTGATTGATTACAATCGCCTAACTACTCGTCATCGCCTGAATTGCCCTTGCAATTCTAAGGCGATCTAGAAAAAGATGGATGCCCTTAGAATTGGCCATGCCAATTCAGGGCATGACGAAAGTGAGGGGCTATTTAACTTTATACTCTAATTACCAAGCTGTGCGCGCAAGGTTTTGATCTCGGCGCGGGCGGCATCCAGCTCATCTTCCATTCTGGCCAGATGGCCCAGCTGTGCTTCCTCTGTTACTTGCGGATCAAACAGCATCATTTCCAGCTCTTTTTTCTCGACGGCGCATTGGGCGCGCTCTTTTTGAACCTGCTGGCCCAATTTTGCAATCTGGCGCTCGGCCTCGTTGTAACGCATCGTGGCCTGCTCAAGATTCCAGTTATCAGAAGAAATCTCCAGACGCTCCTGCTCCGACGAGCGCAGGGACATTTCCAACTCGGCGTTTAATGCTTCGTTCTCACGCTGCAGCATTGCAAGTTTGGCTTCCAACTCCGATACGCGGCGATCCGCCATGGCGGGTGAAACGGCAGGTACGGCTTCCACAGGAATATCTGTAAAATCGGCCTCGGACTTTGTATAACTCTTGGTCACTTTCATTTCCGGTGTGGAGGCCACATGTTCGCGCACGGGCGGCGCCACTACCGGCGGCGGGGTCATTGTGGCATCGGCCACAGGCTCTTCCGCGCCTTCATCGCTCTCAAGCACAGATTCGGTGACGATGGTTTCACTTGTGACATCCGGCCCTGCGCTCACGGTTTCAGGCGGTGGAATTGTCTCAGGCTCCGCGCTAACAAAATCCTGCAGTTCTTCCATCAAGGATTTATCTTCACCCTCATTGTCGTTGTTTTGCATAGGTGTTGGAGGCTGTGCACCGTCCTGAGATAGAGCAACCGTCTCGATTTCCTCTGGCTGGGCGGCTCCGTTATTTAAAGCGCTCAAATCAATAATTTCCGCAGATTCAGCAGGCGCGGATACAGGCGCAGCAGTCTCCGCAGGCATCTCCCGCGCGGCGGCCATTCTCTCGGCACTAATCGAGCGCACAGGCTCTGCCGCGTTTTGGCTCGCTACTGCGGTACCCATTTGCGCGGCCAGTTGCTCGGTGTAGCGCGAGGCCGATTTTTGCGGCGCGGCGTCCATGTCGGCTTCACCGGATAAAGTCTGGCCGCTCTCTTCCATCTGCTTTTGTAAATCGGCGGTTACGCGATCTTCGCGGGGCATAATACGGGCAATCTCGCTATCGTATATTTCTTTTTCTTTTTCCTGACGGCGGCGCATATTCTCGGACGGTGCGCTGCGCACAGGTTCGCCGCTGACGATTGTAGAGGCAGGCTCCTGCGGAATGTCAGTTTGCTCTTCCATCGCAATCTCTTCGACTACTACAGGCTCATTTTCTACCACGGCTACAGGGGCGGCCTGCTCGGCGGCGCTCACTGTTTGCGGCGCGGCCTGATTACAGCGATCAAAGCTTTGCACAGCGTTTGTGAATCCGGTCAGGAAAAAACGAAAGGCGCTTCCTGCAATATCAATATCCATCGCGCTTGCGCTGCGCAACGTTTCAAGCAAAGTGTCTTGCCCGCTCATATCCAACGTAACAACCTCTTTGCTAAAGGCCTTCCCGTTCAATGTCAGCGAAGTTTTACCGGGAATGGTCAAAGTTACATCAACATTTTGCCCTGTCTGGAAAACAGGCTGGCGCAGGTCAATTCCGATCACGTCCAGCGCGCCGTCGCGGCCTTGGAACTGGACAAAAAATCCGTTGTTATATTCGCTCATCAACAAACAGTAATCGCCGGTTCCGCCTTCGCCCTGCATCTTGGATACATCCCATCCGGCCGCCGGATAAAAGGAATTGGCCGGAGCATCATACGCCAATACGCCGGAGCCTCCTCCCAAAGCAGATAGCGTTAGTACCGAGGCACAAAGGGCGATTTTCTTCAGCATGATAAATATATTCCTGTTCCGTTACTGACCGGAGCGCATGACGCACGCGCTCCACATATATTTTTAAAGGAAGCCGCTCCCGATAACAAGTCATTTTGCCGCTGTTTTTTTACGCTCGCCCTGCTATAATCGCTTTTATGAGCATCGACACAATAGAGCAGCGCCTGAAAAGCAAACTGGGGATGGCACCATCCATAAACGCCACGGTCAAACTGGATTTTGACGAGGAAGGCGCATTGTATATTGACGCCACACAAACCCCGCCCGTCATAACCCGCGAGGATAAAGACGCCGATGTAACCTTTAAATGCACTTCCACCTTGCTGGAAAAAATTATGGACGGTACGCAGGATCCAACGATGGCCTACATGATGGGCAAGTTGAAGATTAAAGGCTCAATGGGGCTTGCGATGAAGCTCAACGGCATTTTAGAAGACTAAATCCTTATGAATTTATACTTACGCGTCCTGATCCTGTTTATCCGCAGCTTCTTTAAGCCCCGCCTTAACGATATTGGAGATCAAAGCATTTTGCATTTCCGAGTGCTCCCCAACGATCTGGACGTCAACGGTCACATGAATAATGGCCGCTATACCACGATTATGGATCTGGGACGGCTCGATCTCATCTTACGCAACGGTTTAATGCGCGTAATGTTCAAGCAAAAATGCGTGCCCGTACTGGGCGCGATCCAGATGCGTTTTCGTATCCCGCTAATGCCCTTTCAGGCTTATAGGCTGGAGAGCCGCGTGATCTGTTGGGATGAAAAATGGGTCTATATGGAACAGCAGTTCATCATCAAAAAGGGCAAAAAATCGGGCGCGGCGGCGGCCATAGGCATCGTCAAGGGCGGTTTTTACGACCAGAACAACCGCCAAACCGTGCCAACAAAAGACTTGCTCGATATTTTAGGTCTGCCCAGCCAAAGCCCCGCATTCCCGGCATATATTCAAGAATGGATTAATGCGGAAGAGACGCTCAAGACAGTCACCCAGTCATAATTAAACCAGCCTAACTTACAATAATCAAACCCATCCTGAAGACGCAAATAAAAAAACCCGCCGGCTTATAGCCCGCGGGTCTTTTGTATCTTAAATAGTGCGTCTTAGAACTTGTAGTTCACACCGGCACCAAGAATAAAGACATGTCCATCTGTATCCGCTTGAACCTGAGACGGGTTAAGCGCGATATTACGGGTCACGTTAATTGATTCTTCTTCAATATCAATATAGGTACCGGAGAAATCGAATGACCACTGGTCGTTCAGGCTGTATGTACCACCGGCAGAGAACCAATGACGATTACCATCTGGCGTACGTGTTGTTCTGCGCTCGTCTGTTGTCGGTGTTTCATCGAACTGATAACCGGCACGCAATGTCCAGGCTTCATTCAGCATGTAATCGAAACCAACGGAATAGGCCATTGTGTTTTGATAATCCTGAATAACCGGAGCACCAACATTACCGCCAATGATATTTTTCACCTGGATTTCATCAAAGCTGTTCCATCCAAACCAAGTCGCAGAACCAAGAAGAGTTAAGCGCTCGTTCAGGTCATGGGCAACACTGAATGTAGCAATATCAGGCAAATCAAGATCGGCACGACCGGCAATATTCGCATCGCCGCCGCCTGTGCCTTCGATCACAAGACGACCTTCAAGCGTGTGATTAATTCTGGAGCGGTAATCCAAACCAAGACGCGTACCCTGCCATGGCTCGGCAAGCACGCCGGCTTTCCAGCCAACAGAAACATCATCGCCATCCAATGTTTGCGTACCTTCTGTTGTTACGAACAGATTGTTTTTCAACTCTGCATCGACAGATTGGATAATCACGCTACCACCGATAGAAAGCCAGTCATTGATTTTATATGCAGCGCTTGGTGTAAAGTCGATTGTTGTCAGCTCTGTTTCGGTCGAATCATAACGTGCGAAATAGCCGTCATCATATTCATTGGCCAGACCGAACGGCGCGGATATACCGAAACCAAGCCACAGATTATTTGTAATCTGCTGGGTAATATAACCGCTTGGTACCGGTGTCGGGTCATAAGGATTGCCGCCATCACCTGTGCTGGCAGCAGAGCCGGCCGGCAAAGTTGTTCCTGTGTTTTCAAGCTCGCCATCTGGAACCAGAAGAGAAACACCCAAATGTGCGTTGCCGCCCTTCAGGTATGTCATACCGGCTGGATTGTAGAAAACCACACTGGCATCACGAGGCTGCGCAGCTGAACCCGCGAAAGAAGCACCCTGACCGGATACTGATTGTTCCTGAATGTAAAAACCGGCTGCGTTTGCAGAACCGGCAGCGGCCAACACTAATGCAGCTGTAGCCGTGCTAAGAAGTAACTTGTTTAATCGCATCGAAGGACTCTCCTGTAAAAAAATGATGTCTGTTGCAGATAAGTTACCCGCAAAAACAAGCCTAGAACAGGGATAGAATGTTGTGCGCCGCATCAAAGCCACAGGAATGATGCATTTATGCAACACTCCTATTTGCTATGAAAAATTATGACTGCGTCAAAATTTGCGTAACATCGTTTCGGATCATCTCGGCATCATCCTGCATGCGGTATATAGCAAGCGTGCGATTATCAGGCCCCATCAGATAGATAAAGCTGGAATGGTCCATCGTATAATCACTGCCATCCTCGGTCGGCGCCTTGGCGGCAAAGACCTTGTAACCGGACTTCACCTGCTCGATTTTTTCCACAGTTCCGGTCAACCCAATTAAACGGGGATGAAACAACGTGACATACTCGCGCATGACATCCACGGTATCGCGCTCGGGATCAACGGTGATAAAAAGCGGTTGTATTTTCTCCGCTTGCGCCGACTCCATCTGCTCGAGCACTTGCGTGATTTTCTGTAACTCGGTCGGACAAATCGCAGGGCAATAGGTGAACCCGAAATATATCAATTTGTATTGCCCGTCATAACTTGCCTCGGTGACCTCTTGCCCTGTATGATCGGTCAAGGCAAAACCGGGCTCCAGCGCTATACCTGCAACGCTGCGCGGTTGATCGGTTTGCGGGGCGTCCGCACCATCATCGCTTTGCACCTGCACCCAGGCAATAAAGCCGCCGATACCCAAACCCACAAGGGCCAACAGTAAAGTGCGGATAATACGTTTTTTCGTGGTCATTTATTTGCGCTCCAGCTTGACAATTTCTCCAGATATGTAAGGGTGCGTTCACTAAAAGTAAAGATAAGAAACCCTTGGCGGTGTCTTTTTAATTTACGCTCAGGCCCGCAAGCGGGCTACGCGGTGCCGGGAATATAATTTTTGTGCGGCCGTAGCGTGTTTACACGCCTGAGGCCACTTAAAACTGGCCTGAGCGTAAAACTTAAAAAGACTGAGAAATACGCCTAGAACCTGTGGGCTAGAACCCGCGTAGGAAAAGGAACAAAATATGCCTCATATCATTGTTGAATATACCGACCATTTAAACGTCGATATCGAAAAGCTCACGATCGAGCTGCACCACACGCTCTGCCACCAACCAACCGTCAAGGCGCACGCCGTCAAAACCCGCGCGATGCCTGTCAAAGGCACGGTCGTCGGCGAGGGCAAGGATCACGACAAGATGATCCATGTCTGTCTCAAGCTCCTGCCCGGACGCGAGGACAAGCTGCGAAAGCAAATGGAGCAGGCGCTATACGACACCACGCGCAAAATCGCCAAGGACGAGCACATTTCGATCACGGTCGAAACCGCCGAGCTGCACGAACCAAGCTACATAAAATAAAGGCTGCTTTCCATGAGCGCAAAATGCTGCGGGCCCATAACCGACAATCAGAACAAGCCGATTTGTGATCGCGCTTTTCGCCGCGCGCTATGGGCGGCGCTGATCATAAACTTTTCCATGTTCCTGCTGGAAATTATCGCCGGTGTGTTGGCGGGGTCAGTCTCGCTACAGGCCGATGCGCTGGATTTTCTGGCCGATAGCGCGAATTACGTCATCAGCCTGTTTGTCATCGGCGCGGCGCTGAAGGTTCGCGCCATCGCCTCCCTTATCAAAGGTGCCAGCATGGGTGTGATCGGTCTTTGGGTGCTGGGCATTACGCTCTGCAATGTTTTTTACGGCGGTGTGCCCGATGCCATCACAATGGGCTGGGTCGGCGCTTTGGCGCTCATATCCAACGCCGTGGTGATGGTGCTGCTGCTGGCGTTCCGCAACGGTGACAGCAATATGCGCTCGGTCTGGATTTGCTCACGCAATGACGTAATCGGCAATTTTGCCGTTCTACTCGCCGCGCTCGGCGTGTTCGGCACCGGCACCGCTTGGCCCGATCTTATCGTGGCCGGCATTATGGCGCTTCTGGCGCTGCAAGGCACCATTATCATTCTGCGCGATGCGCTGAAGGAATTAAATTCAGTTTCACTTCAAAAGGAGAAATCCCCATGACCAATACATCTAAAAACGAAAAACACATCTGCCCGTCCACAACGCATGTCACGCGCGGCAATCACCCCGCCTCGCAAAAAGTCTATATCGGCGAGTATAAAGTGCCGATGCGCGAGATTACACTGACCAACGAGGATAAATTCACCGTCTACGACACCTCCGGCCCCTACACCGATGACGCGCAAGAGCTAGACATCATGCGCGGCCTGCCGAAAATCCGCCGCTCATGGATTACTGGTCGCGGCGACGTGGAAGAGGTCGAAGGCCGCCAGATTAAACCAATGGATAACGGCTACAAAGACGAAGCCGCCCTCGAGCGCCGCAAAATCAAGCACGAAAAATTCCCCGCCAGCCCCGAAAAACCGCTGCGTGCAAAATCCGGCCAGAACGTCTCCCAAATGCACTACGCCAGAAAAGGCATCATCACGCCCGAGATGGAATATATCGCCATCCGCGAGAACCAAGCCCGCACGGAGGTCTACAACAAAGCCCATGGCGGCGAGGGCTTCGGCGCAAACCTGCCCGATTTCATCACGCCTGAATTCGTCCGCAAAGAGGTGGCCGAAGGCCGCGCGATCATCCCCGCCAACATCAACCACCCCGAATGCGAGCCGATGATCATCGGCCGCAATTTCCTCGTCAAGATCAACGCCAATATCGGTAATTCCGCCGTCACCTCCTCCATCGGTGAGGAAGTCGATAAAATGGTCTGGGCAACGCGCTGGGGCGCCGATACAATTATGGATCTTTCCACCGGCAAAGACATCCACGACACCCGCGAATGGATCTTGCGTAACTCCCCCGTTCCCCTTGGCACCGTGCCAATCTACCAAGCGCTGGAAAAAGTCGGCGGCATTGCCGAAGACCTCACCTTCGATATCTTCGCCGATACGTTGATCGAACAGGCCGAACAGGGCGTGGATTACTTCACCATCCATGCGGGCGTGCGCCTTCCCTTCGTCCAGCACACGGCCGATCGCATCACAGGCATCGTCTCGCGCGGCGGCTCGATCATGGCCAAATGGTGCATGGCGCATCATAAGGAAAGCTTCCTCTACACACGATTCGAGGAAATCTGCGAGATTATGAAAGCCTATGACGTGAGTTTCTCTTTGGGGGATGGCCTGCGCCCCGGCGCGATCAAAGACGCCAATGACCGCGCCCAGTTCGCGGAGCTGAAAACCCTCGGCGAGCTCACCAAAAAAGCGTGGGAACACGATGTGCAAACCATGATCGAAGGCCCCGGCCACGTGCCGATGCACATGATCAAGGAAAACATGGAAAAACAACTGGAGGAATGCCACGAGGCCCCGTTCTACACGCTCGGCCCCCTCACCACCGATATCGCACCGGGTTACGATCATATCACCAGCGCCATCGGCGCGGCGCAAATCGGCTGGTACGGCACCGCGATGCTGTGTTACGTGACGCCCAAGGAGCACCTTGGATTGCCCAACCGCGATGATGTCAAAACAGGGGTGATCACCTATAAAATCGCCGCCCACGCCGCCGATCTGGCCAAAGGCCACCCCGGCGCGCAAAAACGCGATGACGCCCTGTCTTTGGCGCGCTTCGAGTTCCGCTGGAACGACCAGTTCAACCTGTCCCTAGACCCCGACACAGCCCGCTCCATGCACGACGAAACCCTCCCCGCCGAAGGCCATAAGGTGGCAAGCTTCTGCTCCATGTGCGGCCCGAAATTCTGCAGCATGAAAATCACGCAGGATGTCCGCGATTTTGTCGCCAAGGAAGAAGTAAAGAAAAAG
>CAXBAL010000075.1:0-9028 GCA_963973475.1 uncultured Micavibrio sp. | reverse complement strand
TGATTTTATACAAGCTACCGGGCCCATGCGAGCCATTCGCGAATACCATAAAGATGCCCATATAACCTTGCTTACCACGGCTCCCTACGCCCGTATCGGGCGCGCTTGCGGATATTTTGATGATATATGGGTGGACGAGCGACCGCGGTTTTACGAGCTTAAAAAATGGTTAGGACTCAGAAAGCGTTTAAATCACGAACATTTCACGCGCGTCTATGACCTTCAGAACAATGACCGCACCGCTCTCTATCTCAAACTTTTTTCTCCGCGGCCGGAATGGGTCGGCGCTGCACAGGGGGCATCGCACCAGAATTCTTCGCCGCGTCGGACCGCTGGTCAAGCGTATGATGGGCATGTGCAGACTTTAAGTTTGGCCGGAATTGATAACGTCAAAATTGACACGCTTGATTGGGCGCAGGGCAATTCAGAACATGTAGGACTAAAGCGGCCCTACATTCTCTTTACGGCCGGTTCTGCTCCGGTACGAAAACACAAACGCTGGCCTGCCGAGAAATATGGCCGGCTGGCACAATTATTTCACGGTTTAGGATACCAACCCGTTTTGATTGGCACCATTGCCGAAATCAACGTTAATCATGTGATAAAAACAGCCTGCCCCGAAGCGCTCGATCTTACTGCTAAAACATCACTTTTTGATTTGGTGGCATTGGGGCGCGGCGCGGCATGCGCTGTGGGCAACGACACAGGCCCTATGCATATGATCACACCGACAGGGTGTCCCAGCATCGTTCTGTTTTCACAATACAGCAATCCCGAGCGAAATGCCCCTCAGGGAGAAAATGTTTCAATTATTTACCGGGATAACCTAAATGAGCTAAACGCGGAAGATGTTTTGGAAAAATTTGCGCCCCGCCAACTTCCGGAACAAATAATAAAAACCATGCATTAAGACATGACACTAAAAAAATTATAACAAAATACAACCTATCATACCGCTGTTCCAATCTGATCAAGACAATAAATCTCGCTCAGACATTTTAGCAGGGACTGCGTCGCCTTATCTTGCATAGAATAATAAATTGTCTGCGCTTCACGTCTTGTATCGACAAGACCATCGCGGCGTAATCTGGCCAAATGCTGGGACAAAGCAGACTGACTAAGACCGACGATCTCTTCCAGCTCCCCAACACTTTTTTCACCCTTATAAAGGGCGCATATTATGGTAAGCCTTTTTTCGTTTGATAACGCCTTAAGAAGCCCCGCGGCAATGTCAACGTTATCTTCTACAGTCTTTATGTCCATATTATATTTTATACTATTTTGCGTCATAGCGCCAATTTGCTATCTATATTAAAAATTAATTGTACGCAGATATATCTCTTACTAAATAATAATCAATAAAAAGTTGCTATATTTATAACGCAGCAGAATCAAAAAACAACCTTAAGCTTTGTTTATAAGGCCAATATCTCGAATATACTATAATAAAATTAGAATAACCATACAAAAAAAATTGTTCTTTAGTTCTGGACCATAAAATGAGCACTTTTAAAAACTTTACCGTCTGCATACAAACAAACTTGAACATAATGGTCAATTCTATATAAAGAACTAAGATAATTACAATTAGCGAAATAATGTCTGAAATAACACGCCGAGGTTTGATGTTTGTAATGTCCTCCCCATCAGGGGCAGGCAAGACTACAATTACGCGCGCATTGTTAAAAAAGAATGCGGATGTCACAATTTCAATATCGGCCACCACACGCCAGCGCCGTGCGGGCGAAGTGCACGGGCAAGATTATTTCTTTGTCAGTACAGAAGATTTCCGAAATATGGTTGATAATGGCGATATGCTGGAACACGCAAAAGTCTTCGATAATTATTACGGCACACCCCGCGCTCCTGTAGAAGAAGCGCTTAGTTCGGGTAAAGACGTTATTTTCGACATAGATTGGCAGGGCACACAGCAATTGCGCGAAATGGCGCGCGAAGATCTTGCCACTGTGTTCATACTCCCCCCCTCACGCGGCGATCTTGAAAAACGTCTGCGCACGCGCTCGAAAGATACG
This sequence comes from uncultured Micavibrio sp., assembly GCA_963973475.1. GTDB lineage: Bacteria > Pseudomonadota > Alphaproteobacteria > Micavibrionales > Micavibrionaceae > UBA2638. The sequence goes on along the minus strand of CAXBAL010000075.1, from coordinate 6,995 downwards.
ATGGAAAGCGAGGCCGATATTAGAGGCCGCATGTCAAAGGCCGCCGATGAAATGTCGCATTATTCCGAATATGATTATGTTATTATCAACAACGATATCGACGAAGCCATCGGCAAGGCTCAGCTTATTTTAAATGCGGAGCGTTTGAAGCGCCGCCGCATAGCAGGGCTATCCAACTTCGTCCGTGGCCTGAAAGAAGGCATTTAGTCCTCTATATAGGCTGCCAGCGCAACAAAATCATCAACAGAAAGATTTTCCGCCCGCAAGGTTGGATCCAGCCCAAGCGCCTCAATGGCGGCTAAATGTGGCTTCAAGCTGGCGCGAATCATTTTGCGGCGCTGATTAAAGGCCATTGCGGTAATTTTCTCGACGGCGGCAAAGGATGGGCTATTTTCAGGCAAGTTTTTAGGGGTGAACCTAACGATGCTCGAGCTAACTTTAGGCGGCGGGGTAAAGGCTGATGGCGGCAAATCATAAACCTTTTGCACATCACAAAGCCATTGCGCCATAACCGATAGGCGCCCATAAGTCTTGCCCCCCGGTTTGGCCACAATACGCTCCGCAACCTCTTTTTGAAACATGAGCCCCATAATAGCGATATCACTTTTATCCGCGGCAATAATCTTAAGCCAGCTAATCAACAAAGGCGTGGCAATATTATAGGGCAAATTGGCCACAATAGCGCGGGGACATTCGCTTAAGCTGCGAATATCAACCTCAAGCGCATCTGCGTGCCGCACCTCCAGCCGTTCGCGCGCCAAAGCCGTTAAATCCCCCAGCGCTTCAATCGCACGCGGATCATATTCCAGCGCAATAATTTTCTTGGCTTTGGAACGTAGTAGCGATCGTGTCAAACCGCCAGGGCCGGGGCCAATTTCAAATACACTTATATCCTCTGTGAACTGCCCGTCCATGAGAGAGACAATTTTATCTGTGATATTACTATCTAGCAGGAAATTCTGCCCTAAGGATTTTTCCGCGCGTAAATTATAGGCCGATATGACCTCACGCAAGGGAGGCAAATCATCCAGATAATCCGGCGTGTTATCGGGCGCTTGTGTGTTAGACACGGGTATCAATAAAGGCCTGCGCCTTCAAATCCTGCAAGTGACGGCGCTGCAGGCGTTCCATACGCTGTGTGCCGATGGTGCTGGTCATGCCTTCAACTGAGGGCATTGTATCTTCTATAATCTCACGCTTGTCACGCAAGAAGAATATATGATACCCGCCGACACCTTTCACTTCCATCTACATGATGGCATTTTCCAAATCCTGATCCAGCTGACCTTGTTGTATCCAGCCCAAATCACCACCCTGTGCCGCACCGGCAGATTTCGAAAACTGTTGCGCCACGCGGGGGAAGGGAACTTGGCCGGATTGCATATCTTGCGACAACTTGGCGGCCAAGGAACGCACTTCGTTGGCATCTGATGGCTCGTCAATCGGCAAATAAATTTCGGCTACATGATATTCAGCCTTACCAAGATTATCGCGTAAGCGTGACAACGCATCATCGACATCCGCATCCGTAACAACAATTCGTGGCCGTATGGTCTTTTGTATGACCTCGCCCCACGCCATTTGGGATTTAATCTGACGATACATCGTATTGATATTGATGCCCGAGCGGGTCAGCATCTCACGAAACTGGTCGGGGCTGGCATTATTTTGCTGGGCCAATTGGGCGAAGCCCTGATCAATCTGTTCCTGTGTTACTTCAATTTCCAGACGCTCGGCTTCTTGTAATTTCAACTGTTCCTCGATCAGAACATCGACAACTTGCGGGCGAATTTTGCTACGCATCTCTTCGTTATTCGGCATGCCCGAGGACCGCACAATTAATGTGACGCGGTCTTCGACATCAGACACCGTAACGGCATCCTCATTGACCACGACCGCAATACTGCTTGCGCCCCCTTGGGCAAAGGCCGGCATGGCCATGGAATAAGCCAAAACAAACATACTGAAAATTACTATGATTATACGCATAAGACCTTCAAATCGTTTTACTATCGTTGTGATACACCTATATAGAGCGCATACGCTCTATATGCAAATTCAGGACGCCTTTTTTATGTTGGCAAATCGTCCGCCCGGCTGGTACCTGGTTAAATATGTCGGCAAGATACTGCGCATGGCCGTTGGCTGCACCCCTAATGAGGATAAAGTAAGCGCATCTTTCCCCACAATATTGTTGGTTTTTAACGATTCGACCTGATCAGGCGTTAAAATCGGTGTTGGCATGAGTGAAAATACAGAGGCCTGCAACTTAGCCAAACTCCAAGGCAAATTTACCAAGGGGCGTGGATTCTCCGTATACTCGAACATTGTCTCGTAAATGCCTTTGAAAGTTACCACATCGGGCCCGCCAAGCTCGTATGTCTTGCCCTGCGGGTTGCCCTCGCCCATAGCAGGGAGGCTCAAACATGCAATAACCGCATCGGAAATATCTCCAACAAACACTGGCTGGAATTTGGTTTCGCCGCCACCAATTAGCGGCAGGAAGGGAACAAAAGGGGCCATCTGGGCAAATTTATTGAAAAAATCATCGTCTTCGCCGAAAACAACGCTAGGGCGCAGAATACTGACCTGAGGAAATGCATTCTTCACGGCCTTTTCGCCCTGAAACTTGCTGTTGGCATATTTCGATGCGCTCGCCTCAATGCCCAACGCGGATATGTGAACAAAGCGCTCTACGCCCTCATCGGTGCAGGCCTTAGCAATCGCGGCCGGGATATCAACATGGACGCGCTCGAATGCATTTTTTTTCTTCTCGAACAATATGCCGGTGCAGTTCACGACATAATCACAACCGGAAACCGCAGCGCGCACATTCTCGGCATCACTATAATCGCAGCGATAGGGAACGATCTGTCCAACAGAGCCACAAGGCCTAAGAAAATAGGCGCTTTCAGGTGTCCGTGTAGCCACCTTGATACGAACCCCGCGCGCGGCCAATTCGCGAACGACTTGCGTCCCGATAAAGCCCGTGCCACCAAAAATACATGCTGTTTTATAATCTCTCATAAATCAAACTCTATGGCAGAGCGGCTCCAAGCTCAAGTAAGTAATGCAAGCGTGCCTACACTTTTTGCACAAAACTATCCAGCACGCGTTTACGTCCGCCGCGCTCAAAGGCAATATCCAGCTTATGCCCGTCAATATTGATAATTACACCCTTGCCAAATTTCTCGTGGAAGACCTGATCGCCGCGCCCTAAAATGTCACCACGCTCGGATTTCACCTTGCGCTCATGAATTGGGGCGGGGGCCTCTCGTCTTTTGGGCTGAAACCCGCTGGAATCCCAGTGCGCCGAGCGCCCCGCACCAAAGCTGGCAGAGACATCGGAGCTTTTCTTGATATTGTCATCCGGCAATTCATCCACAAAACGCGAGGGAATGGAATTCACCCAATTGCCGTACATACGGCGGTTACCGACATGGGAAATATAGGCGCGTTTTTTGGCGCGCGTAATCCCGACATAGGCTAAGCGCCGCTCCTCTTCCAACCCCTTCAATCCGCTCTCGTCCATAGAGCGCTGGGAGGGGAACAATCCCTCTTCCCAACCAGGCAGGAACACGGCATCAAATTCCAACCCTTTGGCACCATGCAGGGTCATAATTGAAACATGCTCGCCCATATCATTGTTCTGGGTATCCAGCACGAGTGCGACATGCTCTAGAAACTCCTGCAGGCTTTCATATTCTTCCATACCTGACACAAGCTCTTTCAAATTCTCGAGCCGTCCTGCCGCCTCGGGGCTTTTATCCATCTTCCACATGTCGATATAGCCCGATTCCTCGAGCACCATCGCGGCCAGCTCGGCATGATGCATGTTATCCAACAGGCTGCGCCAGCGGCTCATATCATCCATGAATTTCATCAGCGTGGCTTTGACTTTGGGCCGCAGCTCATCGGTCTGGGTAATATCAAGTATCGAATCATTCAATGAAATCTGGCGCGCCCGCGCATAAGCATAGAGCGTGTTCACGGTTGCATCACCAATCGCACGTTTCGGTGTGTTGATAATGCGCTCCAAAGCCAGATCATCGGCGGGTTGCATCACAATACGCATATAGGCCAGCGCATCGCGGATCTCCAAACGCTCATAGAAACGCTGTCCGCCAATCACTTTATAGGGAACGCCAATCTGGATAAAACGCTCTTCAAATTCGCGCGTTTGGAACCCTGCGCGCACCAATACGGCGACATTATTCAGGGAATATCCCGGCTCGCCGTGGCGCGGGCGCTGGAGCTGTTCAATCTCTTCTCCGACCCAGCGCGCCTCGGCCTGTCCATCCCATAGACCGTGCACCAATACCTCTTCGCCATCTCCGGCCTCACTCCAAAGGGTTTTGCCCAATCTGTCGCCATTATTAGCAATGACGCCCGCAGCGGCATTTAAAATATGATTGGTCGAGCGGTAATTCTGTTCCAGACGGATAATCTTAGCGCCCTCGAAGTCCTTCTCGAAACGCAGAATGTTGCCAACCTCGGCGCCGCGCCAACCGTAGATAGATTGATCATCATCCCCGACGCAGCAGATATTATTCGACCCGCGCGCGAGAAGCCTTAGCCAGAGATACTGCGCGACATTGGTGTCTTGATATTCGTCCACCAGCACATATTTGAAACGGCGGTGATAATCATCGAGCACTTGCGCGTTTTTCGGATCGCGCAAAATGGTAATCATATGCAAAAGAAGATCGCCAAAATCGCAAGCATTCACCGCGCGCAAACGATCTTGGAATATACGGTAAAGAATCTGCATCTTGCCATCGGCAACATCGCCCGCATCTTTAACATCCACTTGATCAGGCGTCAGACCGCGATCTTTCCAGCGGTCGATATATTGGATCATAGCCTTAGGCGGCCATTTTTTATGATCAATACCGTTTAGCTCCATAATCTGTTTAAGCAGGCGTATCTGATCGTCAGTATCGAGAATGGTAAAATTCGAACTCAATCCCACCAGCTCGGCATGACGGCGGAGCATGCGCGCGGCCAACGAGTGAAACGTGCCAAGCCACCAACCATCAACCGGCGCACCGCCCATAAGCGCGCTCACCCGTTCGCGCATTTCCATCGCGGCCTTATTGGTGAAGGTTACGGCCAATATCTGGCTGGGGTAAGCCTTGGCGGTATTCAATAAATGCGCAAGCCGCGTTGTCAGGACGCGCGTTTTACCGGTGCCCGCGCCCGCCAGCACCAAAACAGGGCCATCCAGCGCCTCGACCGCCTCTAACTGAGAGGGGTTCAGACCTTTTAAGTACGGAAAACGCTCTTGCATGGGTGGCACTTCGGGAAAGGGTATATCATCATTCATCATATTCTGCATTCCATTAAGCTATGGCGCAATCCATATGCTTGCAAGCCTTTCACACAAGTTTTATCGGAATAGCGGGGATGAAATAACAAAAAAGAAAGAAAATGCCCGTTAGGGTTTTTTACGCGGAGCCGGCGCGGCGGCGATCTGATTACGGCCATTGTGCTTCGCGGTGTAAAGCGCGGCATCGGCTCTGGCGATCAAATCCTCAACGCTCTCGCCCTTCATAAACTCGGCAACACCGCCCGAAAGGGTAATACGGCCAAGTTTTTCGCCGTTGGCACGGTTGATAATTTCTTTTCCTGCAACGGCCTTACGCAAGACGTCGGAAACCTTCACCGCGGCGTGTAGCGGCGTATCAGGGAAAATAATGGCAAATTCTTCACCGCCATAGCGCGCAGGCATGTCGCGGCCTTTGACGCCTTCGGTCAGAGTCATGGCCACAAGTCGCAAAACTTGATCGCCGACCTGATGACCGAAATTGTCGTTAAAGCTTTTAAAATGGTCGATATCCATCATAATCAAAGAAAATGTAGTGTCACCGGTTTCGCATTCTGCTGCAATACGCTCGATTTCCAAATCAAACGCCTTACGGTTGGATAACAGTGTCAGACCATCGGTCAGCGCTTCTTTGCGCACCATTTCAAGATCACGGCGCAATTCCTGCATAACGGCTGATGATTTGGTCAATTGCTCTTCCAGAATTTTATTCTGATCCATCATTGTTTCGGTATCGCTCATAACATTCTTCAAGACACGTTCCATTGTATCTTTAGACATGTCACCGCTCAGCTTTTCTTTCGCCTCGCTCAAAGTAAGATTATATTGCGTTGTTGCGGATTTTACATTGGTAACGGCGCCCGTGACACCTTTGATTGTTTCATGAATACGGTCTCCTGCTTCACGCACACGCTCGCTCTCACGACTCTCGCTCAAAAATCTATGATGTAACTCCCGACATCTTTCCGGCGTGATTTTCTGATTATTGGCGACCAGAATTTCGATGGCGCGTACAACCTCAGGATTTACTTCTGAATAATAAACATACCACAACTCGTAAATCTCGGGTGTAGGTGGCAACCCAAGATCATGTATGCGCTCAAACGCTTGAGCAGCATAATCATTGGCCTTTTCTACGGAGTGTGAGTATTGCACTTAAATTTACCTGAAAATATTTTCTTTTAATTTAGCAGGCTACACCCAGCCCGCCAACCTATAAATATACTTATTCTTAAGAATCGTCCTTGGCAGTCCACACACGAATAGCATCTTGTAATTGTTCAATTGTATTTACGGTATTAAACATTGAATCTGCACGTTTATGAAGAAACCCCAACTCACCCGATTTTGTTATCATTTCCAATAATGGCGTCCAATAGCCTTTATAATTCACTACCAGAATTGGTTTTTCCAATATGCCCAGCGTTCGCCAAGTCGCGACCTCGAAAAATTCAGCCATCGTTCCCAGTCCGCCCGGCAAAATTACAAAATAATCCGCAAGCTCGCCCATCTTCATTTGACGCTCATGCATTGTGCTTGTGATATATAATTTGGTAACGCCGTGATGCGCCTTTTCTTTATCCGTGAGAAATTCGGGAATAACGCCATATACTTCCGCTCCGCCCTCTAATGCTCCATCAGCGACCGCGCCCATCATTCCGGCATGGGA
>CAXBAL010000074.1:0-9082 GCA_963973475.1 uncultured Micavibrio sp. | reverse complement strand
CCGATCTGCCCAGGCTTTAACTTTTTGACCGCGTTCCAATCCGTGCAGGCAACGGCCTCAATGCCATGTTCATTCAATAAGCCAGTCAAGCGGCTAGCGGAGCCTTCACTGTAAGCAGCAAGCAAGGTTTTCACATTCAGTGCGGTTATATGTTTCTTCAACTCCGCGAATATATCGCCGTCCGGCATGGCGCGGATATCGGCGAAATCGCGGCCTTTACGGGCGATAGCTATATCCTCTTGCCCACCGGAAAACGGGGATAGTGCCTGCGCCTCTGCGCTCACTGCATCCCACTGCGCAGGCGGAACGTAAAGCGCATCAACGGGGAGCGGGTTATAAACCGCCCCGCTTACGCTCACGGATTTTTCTTTTTTGGAACCGTTCAACGCCGCTTGGCGCATGGTTTTGCGGGCGGCGAAGAAATCCTCGACCTGATCTATGCGCTCGCCATATGATTCCGCGCCGTGATGATCAAACGTGATTTGCGCGTTCGGGGCGTAATCAAAGAGCGTATCCAGATGATCGTAGAAGAGCGGCAACCAGTGTTCCGTGCCGTTATAGCGGCGCCCTTCGGATACGGCCTCATAAAGCGGATCGTCACTGCGCACTGTGCCGAATTGCTCAAGATATCCTTTGCGAAAACGTGAGATCGAGGGTTTGTCAAGAAATAGCTCGCTGACCGGCTGCAAGGAGAAACTCTCCAGCTTTTCGCCGCTGCGCTGTGTGTCAGGGTCAAAGGCGCGAAGCGATTCAATCTCATCACCAAATAAATCAAGCCGCACAGGCGCATCAAAGCCAGACGGGAATAAATCAATAATCCCGCCGCGCATGGCATATTCCCCCGCCTCGCGCACGGTTTCGGTGCGGATGTAACCGTTATGAATGAGGAACTCCTGCATGGCTCCCAGATCGAGGCGGCCTCCATTGACTGCGCTAAAGCTCGCCCCTTTTAACGCTTCTTTGGGCATAACCTTTTGCGCGGCGGCATTGACAGAGGTTAAAAGAATACGCGGGTAACGCTTGGCTTCCTGTTCCCAAACCAGCAATCCGGCCAGCGCAGAGACGCGCTGCGCCACGATATCACTGCTGGGGGAGACGCGGTCATAGGGCAAGCAATCCCAAGCGGGGAATTTGAGAATTTGCACATCCGGCGCGAAAAAATCCAAAAGCTCTTCCAGTTCGGCCATGCGGCGGTCATCCAGCGCAATGTGAATAAGGACGCGGTCACGGGGCATAATATCGCGCGCAATTTGCGCCAATATACGCGCATCCTGACCGCTGGGCGCGCCATAAATCACGTCCATCCCCTTATCTTCGCTTTGCTTTGTCGCAATATTGTCCACGTTTGCCTTGCTTTAATTATGCATTTCGAATTGTGTTCTGCTGCGTTTTTATATATAGATTGCAAATCAAGCAAGAAAACAAACGAAAAGAGTGTTGAAGATGGCGCAGGCTGCTCGGAAAAAGGATGATACTGCCGTATCGAACGCAAATGATTCTGGCGCAGACCAAGGCAACACTAAAAACCTGCTGGGCAGCGCGGTTCACAAGAACAGCCCGATGTCGGCTCGCGGCTTTCAAGAACGCCTGTTCACCCTCGCCTTTCGCGGCTTTGTATATCCACAAATCTGGGAAGATCCTGAAGTTGATCTGCAAGCCCTGAACATCGAAAAAGATAAATCCAGAATTATGACGATTGCCTCTGGCGGTTGTAACATCATGAATTATCTGACCGAATCCCCTGCGGCTGTAAAGGCCATTGACCTGAACCCCGCCCATGTTTCGCTGGCGCGTCTGAAACTTTGCGCTGCCAAGCATTTGCCCGGCTATCACAGTTTTTTCCAGTTCTTCGCCCATGCCGACAGCAAGGACAATATCCGTCTTTACAATCAATATATTAAACCGAACCTTGACCCGTTCTCCCGCAAATATTGGGAAGGCCGCCGTATTACTGGCGAAAAGCGCATCAATTATTTTCGCAAAAATGTGTACCAGTTTGGCTTATTAGGCCGCTTTATTAGCGCCGTTCATATTGTGGCCAAATTCTACGGCCATGACCCTCGCGAGATTTTGACCGCCACAAATATGCAAGAGCAGGAAGAGATTTTCAATCGTACGCTTGCCCCGATCTTCGATAAGAAATTCGTGCGCTTTGTTTGCAATATGCCTCCTGCGCTATACGGACTGGGCATTCCGCCGTCTCAGTTTGACGAGTTGAAGGGCAAGAAAGAGATGGCCGATGTACTTTGCGCCCGCCTGCGCCGCTTGGCTTGTGAATTTCCGATACAGGACAACTATTTCGCATGGCAGGCCTTTGGCCGCGGTTATGACCGCGAAAAAAGACTGGCTGTGCCGCGCTATCTAACCGAAGAGAACTACCTTAAGATCAAAGCCAATGCCGAGCGCGCCGAGGTTTTTCACACCTCAATCACCGATTTCCTCGGCTCCCAGCCGCAAGAATCACTGGATTGCTATGTGTTTCTTGATGCGCAGGACTGGATGAATGATGACCAACTCAACGCACTTTGGAAAGAAGTGGTTCGCACAGGAGCGCCGGGCGCGCGCGTAATTTTCCGCACCGCGGGCGAAGACAGCCCGCTAACTGAAGCACTTGAGCCGGAAATTCTTGCCAAATTCCATTACGACCCGAGCATTTCGGCAGCAGCAGTCGCAAAAGACCGTTCCTCCATTTATGGCGGCTTCCATGTCTACACATTGGGCGGTGAAGTCGGCTTACAAAAAGCCAAAACCAAGAAGAAAACATAAGAGGCCAGTTAAAGTGATGTCTCAAGACAAGACCATCACCGAAAGCCAAATGCGCGGCAATATGAACCGTATGTATCGGTGGACCCGCCATATATACGATGCGTCTCGTAAGTATTATCTTCTTGGCCGTGACGTGTTGATACGGCGCTTAAGGCCTGCCGCGGATGACGTCGTGTGTGAAGTGGGTTGCGGCACTGCACGTAATCTGATCAAACTGGCTCAAAATTACCCATACAACGACTTCTGCGGCCTTGATGCTTCAGATGAAATGTTAAAAACTGCGCAGAGTTCACTGGATAAACACAATCTTCAGGAAAGCGTCTCTATCAAGCAAGGCTTTGCGCAATCTTTTGATCCGCAGACCCTTTTCTCCCTCGACAAACCCGTTGATAAATTCATTTTTTCCTACTCCCTTTCGATCATACCGCCGTGGCAGGAATCATTTGATCACGCATTGGACTTGCTTCCTGTTGGCGGGGAAATCCATATTATTGATTTTGGCTCGCTTGCGGCGCTACCAAGACCAGTACGCGCCATAATTTTTGGGTGGCTGCGCCTATTTCACGTTTATTACAAGCCCGAGATCGAAGCCCATCTCTACGCGCTAAAAAAGCAGGGCAAAGGCACATTAAAGCTGCACCATCTTTTTGGCGGCTATTCGTATTACGCAATTTTCAAGAAACTCTAATACCGGTATTTATGCCCGACGATTTTCGGAAACATTGAGTATCCGGCGACATTGGCGGGAGGCTGTTCCTGCTCTGTGATCCAGTTGTATAGATCGGGATCGTTTTCTTCCAATAAGGCTTCGTATTCCGCCAGTTCCGCTTCATTAAAATCCGGAACATGCTTTTTAGCAAAACTGCCTAGCAGCAAATCCATTTCCTTGGTCCCGCGGTGTTCGGAGCGGAAGATCAAACGCTTGCGCATATTTTCAGTCGTATCACTCATAAACGCTATATTAATCACAAAGCGAAATAGCACAAACGATATTTGAAAAAAACCTGTTCCCCCTCCTTCCCAGCGTTTATATTATAGGCCATGTCACAACGCCCATTCAGCCTTGATCCGGTCTTTCGCACCCTGACCACCCTTCCCGGTGTCGGGCCGAAAAATGCCAAGCTGTTCGAGAAACTATTGGGCGGGCCGAAGGTACTCGACCTCCTCTTTCATCTGCCGATTGATTTCATCGACCGCCGCTTTGCGCCCAAAATAAAGGACGCGCCCAATGGCAGAATTGCGACCATGGAAGTTACTGTGGGTAAGCATTATCCGAACGTAAAGCGCGCGCAGCCCTACCGCGTGCAATGCTCGGACGAGACGGGCGTTATCAATGTCACCTTCTTCCATGCCAATAAGGATTGGATCAAAAAACAACTGCCCGAAGGTGCGCAACGTATCATCAGTGGTAAGGTCGAATATTTTCAAGGTACGGCGCAGATGGTGCACCCTGATATGGCATTGCCCGAGGAACGCGCCACGCTGGAGGCTGTCGAGCCGGTCTATCCGCTCACGCAAGGCATCACAAACAAAACGGTGCGCAAGGCTATGAACGGCGCTCTTGGCTTCGTGAGTGCGCTGCCTGAATGGTGCGATCCCGAATATAAACGCCGGAATAACTGGCCGGAGTGGCATGTGGCGATAGAAGAAGCTCACAACCCGCCCGGCGCGAACGGGCTGGAGCCCAACCACCCCGCCCGTGCGAGACTGGCCTATGACGAGCTTTTATCCAACCAGCTCACCCTTGCTCTTGTGCGCGACCGCCAGCGGAAAAAGGCTGGCCGCGAGTTTCATGGCACGGGGGAGTTGCGTGCCAAATTAACCGCGTCCTTACCCTTCGAGCTGACAGGCGCGCAAAAACGTTCGCTAGAAGAAATCGACGCCGATATGGCCGCGCCATTTAAAATGCTACGACTGTTACAAGGCGATGTCGGAAGCGGGAAAACGATCGTGGCCGCCATGGCCATGCTGCGTGCGATCGAAAGCGGCGCGCAGGCCGCGATGATGGCGCCCACCGAGATTCTCGCCCGCCAGCATTATGAGAGCCTGCGGCCATTACTGGAACAGGCGGGCATCCGCGTGATCGTGTTAACAGGCCGCGACAAAGGCAAAGCCCGCGAGACCATGCTGGCGCAAATCCGCAGCGGCGCAGCGCAGGTCATCATCGGCACCCATGCGATCTTTCAGGAGGCCGTGACCTTTGATGATCTGGGACTGGCCGTCATTGACGAGCAGCACCGTTTCGGCGTACATCAGCGTCTTGCGCTCTCCGGCAAGGGCAAAGGCACCGATGTTCTGGTGATGACCGCCACGCCTATTCCGCGGACGCTCACGCTTACGGCTTATGGGGACATGGATGTCTCGCGACTGGATGAGAAGCCGCCGGGACGCAAGCCGATTGATACACTGCTGATTCCGGGCGAAAAGATGGAAGATATGATCGCCGGATTAAAGCGTCAGATCGAGAGCGGCGCGCGCGTTTATTGGGTCTGTCCGTTGGTCGAGGAATCGGAGAAAATTGATCTGGCCGCGGCGCAGGAGCGTTATGACGTGCTGGTGCATTTCTTTGGCGCGGATAAAATCGGCCTGATCCATGGGCGAATGAAGGGCGAAGAAAAAGACTCGGTTATGGCGAAATTCATCGCCGGAGAAATCTCTATACTGGTCGCCACCACGGTGATCGAAGTCGGCGTCAATGTGCCTGAAGCCACCATCATGGTGATTGAACATGCAGAGCGCTTTGGCTTATCACAGCTCCACCAGCTACGCGGGCGCGTCGGACGTGGAGCGGATAAATCCTATTGCTTCTTACTCTATCACGGCCCACTCGGAGAAACGGCGAAAGAGCGCCTTGCCACAATGCGCGAGACCGAGGATGGCTTCATCATTGCCGAGAAGGATTTGCAACTCAGGGGGGCGGGCGATATTTTAGGGACACGTCAAAGCGGTATGATTGAATTCAGGCTGGCGATTCCGTCCGAACACGCCGATCTGATCGCCGCAGCCCGCGATGATGCGCGCCTGATTATCGACAAAGACCCGAAGCTGGAGAGTGAACGCGGAGCCGCGCTCAAGACCCTCCTCTATTTATTCGAGCGCGATCAAGCGATTAAATATCTGAGTAGCGGCTAGAATTATTGTGTACGCTCATGCGGAACCAAAAACAGAGCTATGCTATCACGCAACATATAAGCGGGCTGATAATTATAACGTTCGCCGCTCGGCACGCATTCGTAAGCATGAACACCAATTATCAATTTACTGTTAAAAGTCGTTGCCAAAGACACAGATGATCGTGGTGCATTTCCCCCCTCGCGGTCTTTCGTGGAATAAACCTTGTATTTTTTACCGGCAATCGGCTTTGCATAGCCAGAACTTTCAGCGCTATAGCGCACCAGATGACCACGCCCCACACTACTATCCTCAAAATCATATTCGAATATTTGACGTAGCATATCTTGGGCGCTTTGCTCCATGCCCTCACCTACACCGCGAACGGGTTTTAACTCCACCACTTTTTGCTGAAGCTCAACTTGAAAAAGATTGCGAAAAACTTGAAAAAACGGTGTTTGATATTCAACCGTATAATGATCTGGAATAACGCAGACAGTCCGGCCATAGACCTCATTAAAAGTCACGTTAGGAAAGTTTTCCCTCACGAACTCTTCTGCTGTGCGACCACACAGCACTTTATTCATATCCCAACCAGTACCCATCATTATATTTTACATAAAAAATATAGATACGTCAAAACTTAATTAAGGTTTTTATAATACAATTAGAGGTAGTAATTAATTCCAATTGAAAAACAGAGTTATTCTTTAAAAACCTCATACTATATTGAAAGGCAAATACCCCGAATATCCGATAATAACAATAATAAACGGGTGAAAAAATGAAATTACGGGAAAAAACAAATCTAAGCCATCGGCTTTATATAAAACTTCAAAGCTTTTTTTTGCGAAAGAAAGAAAAAAAGACAGCGCAGAACTCTATGAAATGCCAGAAGGCCAATCCTTGTCTGATAGATACAAAAAAACGCGCTAAAATTGATGCCCTTCTCAATGATCTTGCACGCAGGGATGCTTTGGTTAATGCCGGAAAAATGCAGTTTTTAAATTTCTTTGACGTTAAAAACTACATGGGCACTAAGTGGAAATATGTCGAGCCTATCATTGTTGGCATTACCATTGACGTTATAGGGAAATACACTGATAAACACGACATTTCCTTTCGGTATAGCGAGGATGAATTCATCATTATTTTTGCCAAGACTAGCCCGGAAGAAGGACAATTAAAATGCCAATTGATGACGGCAGAAATACAACGCCTGTTATTCGAAAAAACAGAAAAGAACGAGAAACTAAAGGATATCAAGGTTAAGGCATCGCACATTGGCATCAGAGCGACTAGGTTAGTGGATGCACCTAATCCAATGAAAGCGCTAGACGAAAGCTTTCAAAAGAACACACAAAAGTTTATTGACGATAATTTTAGAAAGCATGCCATTGAGGCCCCGCATACCCCTGATCATGCGAAAGGCCCACACAAAGAAATCTCAGACGAAGACTTTGTTAAAAAACTGCATTACAAATTTATTCCGGTAGCACTACAAAAAAACCAGTTCAAATCCAAATTTGCAATCGTAATTGATGACTGCCCTACGCACTATAACAAACATGGCGATCCTATTACGGACTACCATAATATTCTTTTGTCCTTATCAAAATCCCGTGCGGCACTATGCGATATGGCTGCGCTGGATACGGCTATGTGTAAGCTCACCGACTTTCCGGAAACATCTTTTTTCATCAGCGTTCGCTACAATACGCTGGTAGATAACACTCATTTTCAGGAATATTTTCAAAAATTACAAAAATTAACGCCTCGGCAAAAAATGCGGCTTTATATCTGCGTCTATAAAATACCGCATGACATTCCACTCACAGCACTGCATAGATCAACAATGCTTATAAGGGATAATTGTAAAACTTTATTTGCAATCGTCCCCTATTTCAAAAAGAACAATTACGCCAAATTACTCAATTCCGGTTTTAAAGGCGTTTGTTTTGTCCTTTTGGGAAAAGACGCAATTCCGGAATCGTTTACTCAGAGCATTAAGAAATTTCTAGACGAAACCAAAATCTATAATTTTAAAACGCTGGCTTTAATCGGCGAGCGCGACAACCACATCATAAACCGCGACTCTCTAAATGGCTTTCAATACATAGGCGGAAGTGTAATTGGCCCCGCAATTACGGAGCCTGATAGTAACAACAACGATGATTAGTCTTTAAATAACCCAATCCTCGATTGTTGGCATGCCGTAAGCCCCAGCTCCGCGGCCTTCTTTGCAGATAATCTTGGCAGGTATCCCAATCGCCGTACATCCGGCGGGGATATTTTGCACAACAACGGAATTTGATCCGACTTTGGCATTGGCCCCAATAAGGATATCTCCCAATATCTGCGCCCCCGCTCCGATCATTACGCCATTTTCAATGGTAGGATGGCGCTTTTCGGTTTTGCTGGCATTTTTGCTATCGCTACCTACACCGCCAAGGGTAACGCCGTGATACAGCGTTACATCATCTCCAATGACCGCCGTTTGACCAATCACGCAACCCGTGCCGTGATCTATAAACAGACGCTTGCCGATTTGCGCCTGAGGATGAATTTCAACGCCTGTGATCATACGTGCAAGATTGGAGCTGAGCCTTGCCAGAGCGCGCAGCTTAAAGCCCCACAAAACATGACTAAAGCGGTGCCAGCAGGCTGCGTGATAACCATTATAGCCCAAAAGAACCTCCATAAAGGTCGGCATAATCGGATCACGCGATTGTATAGAGCGGATATGGTCAAACATAATTTATGACTTTGATTTTTTAGGACTTGTTACAGCCTTGGCCTTAGGTGCCTTTGTGGCTTTAGCTTTTTTCTCGGCGGCAAGCTTTGCGGCCTTGGCCTGCGCTTCGATTTCCACCGGGTCGGGCGGCGTGATAATACCGGCGGATACAACCAGTTTAATCGCCTCCTCAACGCTCATATCCAGATATTTTAGCTCCTTTTTCGGAACAAAGAGCAAATATCCCGATGTAGGGTTCGGCGTTGTCGGCACGAAAACATTGATCGTCTCATTCTCTGTAATGCGCTGCACTTCGCCCTCGGTGCGGCCCGTAACAAAACCGATAGACCAGACACCCTTACGTGGGTATTCCATCATGACAGGCTCCCGGAAAGCCTGAGATTTACTGGCCATCACAGTTTCGAAAATCTGTTTCGTGGCGTTATAAAGCGTGCGGATGATTGGCATCCG
>CAXBAL010000073.1:0-9089 GCA_963973475.1 uncultured Micavibrio sp. | reverse complement strand
ACCTGAACGAACTCGCCGATCACGCAGAAGATATGTTCAGTGAGAATGCCCGCTGGGGAACTGATGTCCTAGGCACATCACCGCCCCAGAACGAGCATATGAACAATGCACTGGAATCATTGGTTACCAATGCCTTGCAGACCTATATAAATGCCAATTTCATTTCCCCCGGTGATCAACGTTTATTGGGGGGGCGCTCCATCAATAACAGTGATCCTATTCCGGCAAACATTTCCAATGGCGAAGCCTATGAATGCGAGATCATGCAAACCATCTGGATGGAAGCAAAATGTTATGATTTTATGACCACAAATGGCGACGGCTTTTTCACATTCGAACAATATGCGTCAGGCACCGCTGATGCCCGAATGTTCCCCGAACCCTGCGATGCAGAGCCAACAGCATTATATGAATCATCCATCGTAGGGGCGGGACTTGATCCGGCCACAGGACCGCCATGGCCGCAAGACGATACCTTGACATATCTGGACCGCATGGATGCGGCAGAATGTGGAACTTTCGTACCCATCGCAACAGGCGTGATCGTAACGCGCCCCCTGCAAACACCGCAGGTATATTTCGAAGGCGTGTGTTTACAGCCGGGATGTCATTATATGCCTGCTGGAGGTGCCGCACCCGGCGGTACGCCGGCAGCTAATGGCTCGTGCGTTCCTTAATTTTTTATATTAATGTTGAACACTCATTAGAATTTTCTTGAGCTTTTTCTGAAACTCGGGTGATCCTTCGTGAATATGCGCAAATTGCATGACCGTTTCCAGATTTTTGCGACGGTCAATATTCACCTCCCCCGTTTCGGTAACTGTTTCAGTTTGATCCCGCTCCGGCACATCATAAAGCCCTTGCTTATAAATCTCTTTGCGAATTCGGCTTAAGAGCTGAGGATGTTCTTCTTCGAACCGCTTTTGCAGATTGCGCATCTGCTTTAATGTCTTCTCGCGGATATCCGATTTATTCTTGGACGTTCGTCGCATACTGACCTTTTTGTATTGGCTTGGGAGGCGAAATAGCCTACATATTCTTTAACAATAGCGCAAAAAACCTAACAGTTCCTTAGCCATCCGATAATAATTAACCATGCTCGATATTTACAAAACGATCTCCCGCCTGTCGAAACCCGCCTTGATTGCGCTGCTCATGCGCCGCAAGGCGATTGGTAAAGAAATACCCGAGCGCATTGCCGAGCGCAAAGGCAGGCCATCCAAAGACCGTCCTGAAGGCAAGCTTTTCTGGGTTCATGCCGCCAGCGTAGGCGAGGTACAATCGGCGCTGGTGCTCATTCGTGCAGTCCTGAATGCCTATCCCGATGCGCAATGCCTCGTGACCACAGGTACCGTTACCTCTGCGGCCTTAATGGAAGGCAAAATGCCTGATCGTACTCTGCATCAATTCTATCCGCTGGATCATCCTAAATGGACGAACCGTTTTCTGGATTATTGGCGCCCCGATTTATGCCTTTGGATGGAATCTGAGCTCTGGCCAAATATGTTAATGGGTATACAAAAACGCAAAATCCCTGCTGCGCTTATTAACGCGCGACTATCTCCGCGTTCTTTCCGCAAATGGCAGAAGGTCAAATCCTCTATCCGTCGTTTATTGCAAACATTCGACATGGTTTTGACCCAAACCGAAAAAGATGCCGAACATTTTACGGCGCTGGGCGCCCATGATGTTCTGGTCAGTGACAATTTAAAATACAGCGCAAAACCTCTTGGCTACGAGGAACACGATTACAACGCTTTGGCGCGGGCGATTGCCGGTCGCACTCTTATAACCTATGCCAGCACCCATAAAGGCGAGGAAGAACTCGCCGCGCAAGTCCACGAAGCCCTTAAGGGGAAATACCCCGACCTCCTGACAATTATTGTCCCGCGCCATCCCGACCGCGGACAGGATATCGCCCGCATATGTGATACCCACGCCCTTGATCCCGTTCTGCGCCGCGAGGCCAAACGTCTGCCCGATAGAGATACCGATGTCTACATCGTCAATACAATCGGCGAGATGGGGCTGATTTATGATCTGGTACCTTTCACCTTTATCGGGCGCTCCTTCAGCGATGATGGCGGCGGCGGTCATAACCCGCTTGAACCTGCGCTCCTCAATTGCGCCGTGTTACATGGCCCCCATGTCCAGAATTTGCAGGATATCTTTGATAATATGGACGCGGCCGGCGCAGCGATGAAAATTGAAAGCAAAAACCTGATGATCGGCGCTATTGGCGCGCTGCTCGATGACGAAGCATCCCTGTCTGCCCTACAAATGAAAGCGCGCGAGTTTGCAACGCATAAGGCGCGTGTTATAAATAAGGTTATGGACGCTTTGGAGCCGCATCTGGATGCCGCCTTAAGCCCCTAAAAACAGCAGGGATTGAACGTAAACTATGCCGTTAAAAACACCGCCCTATTGGTACCGCGCCCAAAGCAGCCCCCCTCCCTTTGCGGAGATGGCTTTAGGTCTGCTTGCCCGCCCTTATCAATGGGGGCACAAAATCAATCAAAGCTATCAAAACGCGAAAAAAGCACCTCTGCCGATTCTATGCGTCGGCAATGCCGTTGCGGGCGGCAGCGGTAAAACGCCAGTCTGTCTGGCGCTGATCAAGATTATCCGCAAACACGGCATATCGAAACGCCCGTTTATCCTTACTCGCGGTTACGGCGGCTCGATTAAAGAACCGATGATGATTTCTACCGAGCTGCACAGCCATTATCATTGCGGCGACGAAGCCCTGATGCTGGCGCGTTCCTCCCCCACCATCATCGCGCCCAAGCGCATTGATGCGGCGGAGCTGGCCGCGCTGGAAGGCGCCGATCTCGGCATTATGGATGACGGGCTGCAGCATGGCGGCATTATCAAGGACATTACTTTCATGGTGATTGACGGTCAGGCCGGATTCGGCAATCTCAAAACCTTGCCGGCCGGTCCCCTGCGTGAGCCACTTTCAGAGGCCATCGCCAAAACCGATGCCTTCATTCTGATCGGTAAGGACAAGCGCGGCGTGACAACCCTGCTGCCAGAAGACAAACCGCTCTTCACCGCCCATATCGAACCCGTCCCCGCCAGCCTGCCGGAAAAAGGCGCGATTGTGGCCTTTGCCGGATTGGGAAGACCCGAAAAATTCTATCACTTCTTGCAAGAGCTGGGCTACGAGATCAGCGCATGGCACCCCTACCCCGATCATCACAACTACAGCGATGAAGACCTAGAGATACTTACCGCCAGCGCCAAGGAACATAACGCAACCCTTGTCACCACCGAAAAAGATTACATGCGCCTGTTAGGCGCTCCGCAGGCCAAAGACATCAAACATATCGCCATTAACGCTGTATTTAGCGATGAGGGCGAGCTGGTCAGTTTCCTCAAGGACCGCCTGCAATGAAAAAACTGCGCTACCGCCTAGAGGGGCTGTTATGCCTTGTTCTTGTATCGGTATTCCGCATAATGCCGCTGGATTGGGCCTCGGCCGGCGGCGGATTTCTCGGCCAAAGCATCGGATTTTTCCTGATCGATTCCAATCGCAAAGCCGATAGACATTTGCGCCACGCCCTGCCCGATCTGTCCCAACCGCAGCGCCGCGCCATTATCAAGGGCATGTGGAACAATCTGGGCCGCGTCTTTGCCGAATATCCCCATCTGGAGAAAATCGCGCGCGAACGTACAACCGTAATCAACCCCCACTATATTGAAGCCTTGAAAGACACCCCCACCGGCGCTGTGTTTATTGGCATGCATCAGGGCAATTGGGAAATCTGGGCGGCGATGGCGCTGCTGAAATTCGGCGTGCAGGTCGATATCACCTACCGCGCGCCGAACAACCCTATCGTTGATAATCTTGTTGGAAAGTACCGATCATTAAACGGGCGCATCACCGCCCATCCCAAAGCGGCCAGCAGCGGCAAAAAAATCATGTCGCTCATCAAAAATAAAGGCAATGTGGCCATTTTGATTGACCAGAAATATAATCCCGGCCTCGACATCCCCTTTTTCGGCCATAATGCCCGCACCAATCCTATTGCCTTTCAATTGGCGCAAAAATACGGCTGCCCGCTTATTCCCGGACAGTGCATTCGCACCAAAGGCGCCAATTTCCAGATGATCCTTCACCCCCCTATTCCCACAAAGAATGAGAGCGGCGAAGATACCCCACTGGATCAAATCATCATAAAAACCCATATTATGATGGAACAGTGGATTCGCCAAACCCCCGCGCAATGGATATGGCTCCATAAACGCTGGCGCAATTTAAACGCAAATAAATAAAAGGAAGTTTTCAACAATGACCAAAACCGCCCATTCATACGACTATGATTACTTTGTCATCGGCGCAGGCTCCGGCGGCGTTCGTTCGTCCCGCATTGCCGCCTCGCTCGGCGCAAAAGTCGGCATTGCGGAATACAAAGCCGTGGGCGGGACATGCGTCAATGTCGGATGTGTGCCCAAAAAAATCATGGCCTACGCCGCCGATTATCACGGTCATTTCGAAGATGCAAAGGGTTATTGCTGGGACATCCAAGTTCCCGAACGTCTGGACTGGAAAAAATTCATCTCCCGCAAAAATGATGAGATCAAACGCCTGAACGGCATTTATGACGGTATTCTGGAGAAGGCAGGCGTTGAATACCACGCCGGCTACGCCCGTTTTATTGACGAACACACGCTGGAGATTGATTGCCCCGAAGGCGAGGATAAAACTATCACCGCCAATAAAATCCTGATCGCCACAGGCGGCACGCCGCGCAAAGATATGGTGCCTGGCGAAGAACACACCATTACCTCAGACGAAGCCTTCTTTCTTGAAGAACAACCCAAGCATATCCTGATTATCGGCGGCGGTTATATCGGCGTTGAATTTTCCCATATATTCAGGGGCATGGGATCAAAAGTCAGCATATGCCACCGCGGCCCGATGTTTCTGCGCGGCTTTGATGATGATATCGTTGCCTGCTTACACGAAGACATGCAAAAGCAGGGCGTCAATCTTCATTTCAATAACCAACTTCAAAGCGTCGAGAAAAAGGGCGATACCCTTTACGCCCACCTGTCCGGCGGCGAGGTCATTGAGTGCGATTGCATCCTGAGCGCCATTGGCCGCATCCCCAACGTGCAAGGTCTAGGCCTTGATAAGATCGGCATCAATCAGGCAGAAAACGGCCAGATCAAAGTCGATGAGCATGATAAAACCAATATTGAGCACATCTTTGCGCTGGGCGATGTCACCAATAAAATGCAGCTAACGCCCATTGCCATAGCCCAAGGCCAAAAGCTGGCCGAGCGCCTCTTCAGCGGAGATCCGGAGCGCGAAGTTTGCTACAACAATGTCGCCACCGCCGTTTTTTCCCAGCCCCCTATCGCCACAGTAGGCTGCAGCGAGGCCGAAGCAAAAGATTTAGGTTTCGATGTAGAAATCTTCAAAACCAAATTCCGCTCGATGAAATATATCTTGGCAGAGCGGGATGAAAAAATATTTATGAAACTAGTGGTCTGTAAAAACACAGATAAAGTTCTGGGTGTCCACATGATAGGCCTTGATGCCCCCGAAATTATGCAAGGTTTCGCCGTTGCCTTAAACGCAGGCGCAACAAAGGCCGATTTCGACCGCACGATCGGCATTCACCCGACCAGCGCCGAAGAATTCGTGACGATGAAATCCTCTAATTAATAGATTTTGAGCCTGCCGAATTGGCGCGCTTCGCGGCTGATTTTTTGCCCAATACAAAATTTGACTCCTCCAGCGCGGGGAAGGCTTCATTTCCTGCCTTATAATCTTCTTCCGCCAAGGCATATATTCGCGCAAGATTGGCGGCAAACAATTGCTGCCCGACTTCGGATAACATCTGGCGGTTACAAATATCATTCAGGAAATTAATCACGTTTTCAGGACGCGCTACGCCGTCGGATATCTCGTTCATAAGCAAGCCCGTCTCGTATTTGGTAATGTCGTAATGCAACCCCGCCGAGGTAGCGATGTCTGACTCATGGATCATCAGCGCCATCGCCGCGCTGGCCGGACACTCTTCCATAATGGAGAGTTCTTTATCCAGATTAAGCCCGTCCCAATGCGTGCGCCCACCAAGAAAATGGTAACGGTAAGCCGATTTTGCCTGATTAACGGCATTCCCCGGGTCTTTAAAGGGCGTGACATCAGTACAAAGCAGCATCACATGGATCATGTTCAAATCATCCGCATCGTCAAAGCCAAGCGCCTTGAAAACTGGCGCGACCAGATCATAGGAGTTCTGTTCCAAACGGTGCGGTATATAAACCCCTTTAACAGTATTGCCTTTGCCGTCATGGCCAAAATCATGAATACAGGCGGTGGAGAGTAATATAGCAATCTTTTTATTATCAAAGACGCGCGCTGTGCCCTCATAAATATCATTATAAACCGCGATCATACGCATGATCTGAAACGCCACTTTGCGGTAATGCATATTGTTATGATAGGGCATATCATTTTCGATCTCGCCCATCACGCTGGCGGCCAGCACCAATTTCTTTAAGACAGGGTCTTTGATACCGAAATGATCCAAGGCAAAAACACAAAGCGCCGTCAGCGAGGGGCATGCTCCGCTCACCGTAAACTGCCTGAACAATTCAATTGTATTACGCGTCTGGTTTTCCAATTTTTCTGAAACCTCGAAGATGAAAGAGGCGTTTTCTTCCAAAAACGTGAGATCGCGCTCCAGATTTTCCCGTATAGTGCCCAGCGCGAGAGAAACACGGCTGCGCTCCAACCACGGCGAGGAAAAGTTCTGTTCTTGAAAAAATCTATGAAGAGCGTCCAGCTCGGAATTCCAACGCATCAGTGCATCCTGAAGATATTGATCTATAATCCTTATTTTATTATGATTTTATACCATCAAGCAAGTTTATATATGCGCCGAAACATTAGAAAAAGCGCATGTGACTTGCCCTGCGGGGATGCATCGGTGAATATTTTTTTTGATTCCGCGGTCGTTTTAGGCCATAAGAGAAGTGGCAAATAAAGGAGTGTAAGAAAATGTCTGATTGGTCCCCGTCTTCATGGCGCGCAAAACCGGCGAAGCAGCTGCCCGTTTATAAAGACGAGGTCGCGCTGAAGTCGGTCGAGAACGAGCTGAAAAACCTGCCCCCATTGGTGTTTGCAGGCGAGGCGCGCAGCCTTCAAAAACAACTGGGTGACGTAGCAAACGGCAAGGCCTTCCTGCTGCAAGGCGGCGATTGCGCCGAGAGTTTTGCCGAGTTCAACGCCAATAAAATCCGCGACACGTTTCAGGTTATCCTGCAAATGGCCGTTGTGCTTACCTATGCCGGCTCCGTACCCGTCATCAAGCTCGGGCGCATCGCGGGGCAATATGCCAAGCCGCGCTCGAATGACACCGAAACCATTGACGGCGTGACCCTGCCGATTTACCGCGGCGATAACGTCAATGCGCTGGAATTCACCGCCGCAGGGCGCGAGCCGGACCCGCAACGCATGATCCGCTCTTACCACAACGCTGCCTCAACGCTGAACCTGCTACGCGCTTTTGCCAAGGGCGGGTTTGCCGATTTGAACCGCGTGCATGGCTGGAACCTTGATTTCGTAGAAGACTCCCCGCTCGGCGAGCGCTACGAAGACCTCGCCAGCCGCATTGACCAAGCGCTGAAATTCATGGCCGCCTGCGGCGTGTCCAGCGATAAAGTTGCCGCCCTGCGCGAGACAGATTTCTACACCTCCCACGAGGCGCTCCTGCTCCCCTACGAGGAAGCCCTGACCCGCGTCGACAGCCTGACCGGAGATTACTACGACACTTCCGCGCATTTCCTTTGGGTTGGCGCGCGCACGCATCAGGAGGATCACGCACAGATCGAATATATTCGCGGCATCAAAAACCCGCTCGGCATGAAATGCTCCCCCGCGCTTCAGCCTGATGAGCTTATGCGCCTTATTGATAAGCTGAACCCCGACAACACCCCCGGCCGCCTTACACTCATCGCCCGCATGGGCCACGAGAAGGTGGAGGACGCCCTCGCCCCGCTGGTGCGCAAGGTCAAGGAAGAAGGCCGCAGCGTGGTCTGGTCGTGCGATCCCATGCACGGCAATACCATCAAGGCAAACTCGGGCTACAAAACCCGCCGCTTTGATCACATTCTAGGCGAAGTCAAAGGCTTCTTCGCCGTCCACCAAGCCGAAGGCACGCATCCCGGCGGTGTCCACTTCGAGATGACAGGCAGCAACGTAACCGAATGTGTTGGCGGCGCGCATGACATCAAGGACGAGGATCTCTCCAGCCGTTACCACACCCATTGTGACCCGCGTCTGAACGCCAATCAAGCGCTCGAGCTTGCTTTCCTGATCGCGGACGAGCTCAAAGGCCTGCAAGGCAATGCCCGCCTAAAACAAACAACGATGGCGGCCTCTGTCTAATCATGAGCCCTGATACCTCCATCGTTCTGGCGCAGATTAACCCCGTCCTCGGGGATTTAACGGGCAACGCGGATATGATTGCCAAGGCCGCAAAAGCGCATAAAGGCGCCATGCTGATCGTCTTTCCAGAGCTTAGCATCTGCGGCTATCCGCCCGAGGATTTATTGCTCAAGCCCTGCTTCGTCGAAGATTGCATGGAAGCCGTGCGCGATCTGGCCGAGCGCACAAAAAAGCTGGATTGCGGCATCCTGATCGGCACACCATGGCTTGAGAACGAAGATGACAAGCTACCCTATAACGCGGCGGCGCTCCTGCATCAGGGCAAAATCACCGATGTGCGCTTCAAACACCATTTGCCCAATTATGGCGTGTTCGATGAAAAACGCACCTTCCAATCCGGCCCCCTGCCTGAGCCGATCGAGTTCGCAGGCCACAAGCTCGGCGTGATGATCTGCGAGGATATGTGGAATACCCCCGTTGCCGCGCATCTGGCCAATCAAGGCGCCGAAATGCTCATCGTCCCGAATGGCAGCCCCTTTACCACTTTGAAATACGAAGTCCGTTTGGAGCTGGCCAAAAACCGCGCCACCGAAACGGGTTTGCCGCTCATCTACGTCAACCAGGTCGGCGGTCAGGACGAACTCGTCTTTGACGGCGGCTCGTTTGCGATCGAAGCAGACGG
>CAXBAL010000072.1:0-9110 GCA_963973475.1 uncultured Micavibrio sp. | reverse complement strand
AAGCGTTTTTGTGATGTGTCTTCGGATAATGTCGGCAAGCGTTTTGCGATTGTTCTGGATAACGAAATTATCAGCGCGCCTGTATTGCGTGAGCCGATTTGCGGCGGGAGCGGGCAGATTTCCGGCGGGTTTGATGTGCAAACGGCCAATGATCTGGCGTTGCTTTTGCGCGCGGGAGCTTTGCCGGCGCCGCTAAGTGTAATGGAAGAGCGTACGGTTGGGCCGTCACTTGGCGCGGATTCAATTGAAGCGGGGCAGATTGCCAGCTTGATTGCGCTGGCGCTTGTGCTGGTATTTATGGGCGTGAGTTACGGCCTATTCGGTTTGATGGCCAATGTGGCGCTTATTGTGAATGTGGCGTTGATCTTTGCGGTTCTTTCTGTCTTGCAGGCCACGCTCACGTTGCCCGGTATTGCGGGAATTGTTCTTACGATGGGCATGGCGGTGGATGCCAATGTGCTGATTTTCGAGCGTATCCGTGAGGAACTGGCCGCCGGGCGCACGCCGATCTCGGCTATTGATGCGGGGTATAGCCGCGCAATGGCGACGATTATCGATTCCAATCTGACCACCTTGATTGCGGCGATTATCCTTTTTTCCTTCGGGACAGGGCCTATCAAGGGATTCGCGGTGACGCTGGGCGTCGGGATTGTGACGTCGTTTTTCTCCGCCATTATGGTGACCCGCGTTATTGTGGTGAGCTGGCTGCGTAAAACAAAGCCGAGCCGGGTGCCGATTTAAAAAACATATAAAACGAGAAATAAAAGAGTAGCAAAGATGCGTGGATTACAGATTATTCCGGACGATATTAACATCAATGTTATGGGCTTGCGCTATATGGCCTATGCCCTTTCGGCGATTATTATCATTGGCTCACTCGCGTTGCTGGGCACACGAGGGCTGAATTTCGGGATTGATTTCAGCGGCGGGACGGTGATCGAGATACAAACGCCGGAAGTGCCGGATTTGACTGTTCTGCGCCGTGATTTGAACGCGCTTGGTGTCGGTGGGATTTCGATTCAGGAATTCGGCGCGCCGGATGATTTGTTGATCCGTTTGCCACAACAAGCCGCTGGTCCCGAAGCCGAGAAAGCCGCCATTCAAAAGGTGCGCGATTATCTGGATAGTACCTATACCGGCGAGGGCAATGAAAGTCTGGTGGATTACCGCCGCACGGAATATGTCGGCCCGCAGGTGGGCGAGGAATTACAGACGCAAGGAATGTATGCGGTTTTGTTCTCGCTGCTCGGCATTTTAGGATATATCTGGGTGCGGTTTGAATGGCAATTCGGTGTGGCCGCGGTTATTGCTCTGGCACATGATGCGATTGCCACGCTCGGCCTTTTTGCCCTGACGCAGATGGAGTTTAATCTCTCGACCGTGGCGGCGGTGCTGATGATTGCCGGTTATTCGATTAACGATACCGTGATTATTTTTGACCGCATTCGCGAGACCTTGCGCAAATATAAGAAAATGCCGTTGATCGAGCTGTTTAACCTGGCCGTAAACAACACGCTTGGCCGTACGATTATGACGTCCTTTACGACCTTGCTGGCATTGATGGCGCTTTATATTTTCGGCGGAGAGGTCATTCAGGGCTTCGTATATGCGCTGATTTTCGGAATTGTGGTCGGGACGTATTCTTCTATCTTCGTAGCCGCGCCTGTTTTGTCGCTGTTTAATATTCGCCGTGATGTATTGAAGGTAAATGATAAATACCCCGATGATGAAGGCGATGACGAGTCCGAAGTAGAAGGTCAGAAAGCCTAATTCGCATGGATGTTACCCCGCTTGTCAAAGAAGGCAGTAAGATTATCCAGAGTTACGCCGGTGGGCGGTTCCGTATTAGCGGCGAGATTTTCGAGCACGCCGTTCTGGTGACGCAAAACTCTGTACAAAGTTGGGATGCTGCTGCGCCTGTTAAAGAATTATCCGCTGAGGATTTTGATCCGCTTGTCGACATGCGGGATGAATTTGATGTCGTCCTTATGGGGACGGGGGAGCGTATGAGTTTCCTGCCGCCTGATCTTAAACGTGAACTCAAAGAGCGTGGTCTGCATGTCGAGGTCATGGACAGCGGGGCGGCCTGCCGTACCTATAATGTCCTGATGGCCGAAGGGCGGCGCGTTGTGGCCGCGCTTTTGCCCTATAAACCCTGAATTTGCCTAAATACCCCCATCTATAGTAAAATTTAACCAATTCATGACAGGATAGAAAAACCTGCGTGATATTGGGCAGTAATAGTGTGTTTTACAGATAAGGGTGTGAATGAGCGATCCCGAAAATAATGGCCAGGAATATGGCTGGTTTGCGAACCGTAGCGGCAGTGATACCCGCGAGGTACCGCAAGGTATTGAGGCTTTCTTTGTATTGAACGATGGGGAGGGCAACCGCATTGCGCTGCGCAGCGACAACGTGCAGCTGGTGCGCCTTGAAGGTGAGGGCGCGCCCGAGGTTATTGAACCTCTTGAGGGCGGCTTGTATCCGCCGGAGAGTTTTGATCCGAGAAGCGGGGCCATTAACCGCGGATATGGTTTGCAAATCAATCCTGAAAATCCGCCCCAGCAAGATTTATCGCAAGGTAGTTTCGATAGTAACGGTTATTTGAATACCTCACTGTATGGCGCTTTCGTTGCATGGATGCGGCCTGACCCGAATAATCCGTCACAAAATATTCGCTTTGATCCCGCCGAGGAAGGGTTTCAAATACGCCGTTATGAAGAGCGCCCTTATATTCCTGCAGTGGATATACAAGAAGGCCGCGCCGCGCCAGTGGCGAATAGGCAGGCTTTTGAAGCCGCCGCCGCGAATCCCGGCCTAGGGGAAGATGATAGCCAACCATTACAGCAAATCGAACCTGCGGCGGAAGAGTCGCCTGAGGTTATAGACGCTCTTGAATTTGCGGCCTCTATTTACGAGCATGACGGAGGCGCGGAGCAAACGCGCAATATGGCCGCGCAAATTCTGGCTGACTATGAATATAACAGCGCAGGCGAGAATTTCGATCATACGCCGCAATTGGATGAGAACGGCATGATTGCAACTGTGCGCACCGAAGAGGGCATCAGTTCTGTTTGGCATGACGAACAGGGGCGCGAGATGTTATTGAACGCCGAAGAGATTGCAGGGATTTTGCCCGCTCCTGATTTAAATGAATCGGCGCTGAATGTTCTTGCGCTTGCGATTTATGCGGTTCATGAGGTGGTAAACGGTAATATGGAGCCGACCCAAGACCGCACAGCTGGAACCGACGTGGCGCCCCATGAAAACACCGGCGTAGAAAAATCCACGCCGGCGCTTGAAACTTTAGGCAGATAGAGTGCGTATTAGGCTGCGAGTTTGATCGGGCCTTTTTCGTATAGCTCTGCCACGTAATCCCAGTTGACGAGATTATCGAAGAACGCCTCCAGATATTTCGGGCGGGCGTTGCGGTAGTCGATGTAGTAGGAGTGTTCCCAAACATCACAGCCCAGAATTGGCGTTTTTCCGTATGGCACGGGGTTTTCGCCGTTTGGTGAATTCAGGACTTCCAGCTTGCCGGATGCGCCGTCTTGCGCGAGCCAGACCCAGCCGGAGCCGAACTGGCCGGCGCCTTTTTTCAGGAAGTCGTCGCGGAAGGAATCAAAGCCGCCAAGGTCTTCCTTGATCTTGCTTTCCAGATTGCCGGGCAAAGATTTGCCGCCGCCATTTGGCTTCATCCAGTTCCAGAAGTGCATGTGGTTGTAATGCTGGCCAAGCTGATTGAACAGGCCGCCAAAACGGTCGTCGCCAAATGCGCTGACCATGGCTTCTTCGAGTGTGGCGTTTTCTAATCCTGTGCCTTTGATAAGCTCGTTGCCCTTTTCGACATAGGCGTTGTGGTGCTTGTCGTGGTGGTATTCCAATGTCTCGGCGGACATGTATGGGTCCAATGCGTCATAGGCGTAGGGTAATTTTGGTAGTGTAAAAGCCATGGCTTGTTCTCTCCTTATTATTACTATAATTTCGTGCCATTAAGGGTAGCCCAATATCCAATAGTTTCAAGGGTTAATTGTTCCAGATGACGACCAATCTTTCATATTGCGCACAAATGGTGCACGAGCATGATCCGGACCGGTTTTTGATCACCATGTTGATGCCGCAGGAATTTCGCGAAGATTTGCTCACGCTGTTTGCGTTTTATTACGAGGTCGCCAAAACTCGCGAAGTGGTCAGCGAAACCGTGCTGGGGCAAATCCGTCTGAAATGGTGGCAAGAGGCCGTTCAGGAGATTTATAAGGGCGGCGCCGTGCGGGAGCATGAGATATTGAAAGCGCTGTCCGGCGTTATCAAGCGGCGAGGGCTGTCATACGAGTATTTCGAAACCTTGATCTACGCGCGGGAATTTGATCTGGAAGATGTGCTGCCCGGCAATGTCGAGGGGCTGGTGAATTATTGTGATTTTACGCTGGGGCCTTTGTTGAAATTGGTGATGCAAGTGATGGGCGATGAGCCGGAAGGCGGCGAGCCTGTGCAACCTGTGGCGGTGAATTATGCGCTGGTGGGATTGTTGCGGGCACTGCCGTTTTATGCGCAAGGGCACCGCTGTTTGTTGCCGGAAGATTTGATGGCAAAGCATGGCTTGGATAAAACAGATTTATATGACTTGAAACCCGGTACGGGCTTGCCGGATTTGGTGCGTGATCTGCTCGGCGTTTATGAGGATGGGCTTAAGCCCCGCAATCAATTTTTAAAGGCCAGCCATATATTGGCGCAGATTTATTATCGCCAGATAAAACGCGTGAATTTCGATGTGTTTGATAGGCGCATGGCTTTGTCACCGCCCTTTAAGGCGCTGCGGCTTGCAATGTCCTACAAATTTCTATAATTATGAATATATGCTATACTAAAAGCAGGGTAAAAAAAATAGGGGAACATAACTATGGTTGATCCAACAAAAGGTATTGGCGGGATACAAAATTTGCCGTCATCCAGCAATGACCGCGCCAAGACAGACGCAAAAAAATCCGATGGCGCTGGCGGCACTTCATCAAGCACACCAATCGAGATAAGCCTTTCCGAAGAGGCGATATCACTTTCCGCCGCGGAGCAAGCGACGCAAAATGCGCGCGCGGATTTGGAGAATAACCCTGATGTGACATTGGGTTCCGAGCAGCGTTTGGCCGAGTTGCTGGCTTAGAGCACTCCAAGCATAACAGATTAATTAGAGAGCCGGTTCGTCCGGCTCTTTTGCTTGCGGGGCGGGCGATTTTTCCTGGTGATCAAAGCTGCCGTTTTTCAGGAATGCCGCCACTTGATTGATAATGCGCGGGTCGAACATCATGAGTGCATGGGGGCAGGGTATAATGATGTGGTCGCTCATACCTTCCAGCTTGGTGCTTTCGATAGAGACGAGCGTGTCATTGGGGGCGCCGAAAACCTGTTTGCCTATCGGGTTCAGCGAAGCATCGCTGGCGATAATACCGAGGGGGAAGTCGATAACCTCGTCCTTGAAATGTTTGTGTGCGGTGCGGAGCTGGGTAGCCGAGGGGCCGAAGATGAAATGGAACGGGGTGGCCAGATATTTATGGTCGGCAAGATAGTCGGCCATTTCGCTGCCTTTATTCGGTGTGCCCAACATGACGACCGAGCCTAAATTGGCGGGGCGGTGTTTGGCCAGAATATGGCGTGTAATAAGCCCGCCCATCGAATGGGCGACGAAATGGACTTTATCGGCGCGCGTGTAATCTTCGTTCTGATTTAGCTGCGTATTTATTTGCTCCGCCAAATCTTCTATCGCGTGTTTGGTGGAGGGGTATTTGATATTAATACAGGCATACCCCTCTTTCTTCATGCGCTTTTCCAATAGCATCATGTCGAAATGATTGCGGATTATGCCGTGCAGAAGAATAACTGTTTCTTGGCTCATATTTGCCCTGTTTTCATTTTATTTCATTTTATCCTGAGCATAGAGCCAGCGCCAGATATTAATATTGTAGAGTGTAGCCGATGGGCAGTTATGCCCGAAGTCAGACACTTCGCGGTAAAGGACGCGGTGGCCGCCATTTTCTTCAATGGCCTCGGCCATCTCGCGGGAGCGCGCGGGATCAAGAACGGAATCCTCTGCGCCGTGGATGATGAGCAGGGGCGTGTTGATCATGATCGGGGCATCAATGTCTTTCCAGTAGCCTGAAATCGCTATACCCGCGGCGAATAGGTCTGGGTAGCGCGCAATAGCGCCGAAAGCCCCAGCGCCGCCGATGGAGCAGCCGATGATGTAGATGCGGTTGGGGTCAACGGGGTGTTTTTGCATTAGCTCGCCGATGAGTTCTTCGACATAACCCAGATTTTCCTGAACGCTATAACGGGGATCGGGATGTGCCCAGATGGCCGGTTTGGGCGTAACAGGCACGGCGATAAAGGAGGGATAGCGCTGACGCATCAACGGCGTGGCCAGATATTCTCCCGCATAGGCGCGGCCTGTGCCGCCATGAAGGACGATGACGAGCGGGAATTTTACCCCGCGCGGGTGCGGCTTTGCGGGTTCCAGCCAGAAATAGGTCAAGACGCGTTCTGACAAGGTTTGAAATTCGCGCAGCTTGTAAAATTTTGTGGACGCGGCCATTGGGCGCGTGTTGATGAGCGGTGGCCTCGGTTCTATAGAGGTTTTGTTACCAGCCTTCGGCGGTGAGGGAACGGCTGCTTCCTCATGCTGTGCTTGCTGCCCCGTCTTCTCAACGCCGCCGCCAAAGAGTAATCCGGCAGCAATGCCTAGCAGAACGATCAGGGCAAGGACGGCAAAAGCTGGGAGCAGGCGCTTGGACATGGCGGGTTATCAGGCGGCTGCCCTGGCTCCGTATTCGCTCAGCCATGTTTCCAGATCGGCGCGCGCGCGGTCGGAATAGGCTTTCTTACGGTCCTTACCTTTTAACTTCTTGCGCTTGCCGTTGGGCTGGACGGGGGCGAGCATGTCTTTATCGGGCAGAGGCATCAGGCCGAAATTGACGTTCATGGGCTGGAAGGTTTCGGCCTGCGCGCCGCCTGTGATATGTGCTAAAAGGGCGCCATGCGCGGTGGTGGCGGGCGGGAGTTCGAAGTCCTGCCCCAGAATTTCTGCCGCCGCCATACGCGCCGCCATCAGGCCGACCGAGGCGCTCTCGACATACCCTTCGCAGCCTGTGATTTGCCCGGCGAAGCGGATCGAGGGACGAATTTTCAGGCGCAGCTGGCTATCCAGAAGTTTCGGGGAATTAATGAATGTATTGCGGTGCAGACCGCCGAGGCGCGCAAATTCGGCATTTTCCAAACCCGGTATCATTTTAAACACGCGTGTCTGTTCGCCCCATTTCATTTTGGTCTGGAAACCAACCATGTTGTAGAGCGTGCCGAGCGCATTGTCTTGACGGAGTTGTACGACGGCGTAGGGGCGCTCGTCGCTATGCGGGTTGGTCAGGCCGACGGGTTTCATCGGGCCGAAGCTTAAGGTTTCCTTACCGCGTGCGGCCATGATCTCGATGGGCATGCAGCCTTCGAAATAGGGGGTATCTTCTTCTTGTTCCGCGAGGGATTTAGAACCGGAGGGGAGCTCCCATTCCTTGAACAAGCCATATTCGGCGCTGGTGAGTTCCTCGATGAAAGTATAATATTGCTCCTTACTCATCGGGCAGTTGATGTAGTCTTTGCCCGTGCCGGGGCCGACGGCTTTGTCGTAGCGGGATTGGAACCATGCTTTGGTCATATCGATGCTTTCGGCATGGACGATGGGGGCGATGGCATCGAAAAAGGCCAGCTCTCCTTCGCCAGTGAGGGCGGCAATCTCGGCGGCGAGTGCATCGGAGGTCAGGGGGCCTGTGGCGATGATGACGTGTTCCCAGTCCTCGGGCGGCAGGCCGGCGACCTCGCCATATTCGATGGTGATGTTGGGATGTTCTTGCAGGGCTTTGGTTACACCAGCGGAGAAGATGTCGCGGTCGACAGCCAGCGCGCCGCCAGCAGGCACGGCGGCCTTGCCGCCCTCGCGCATGATAATGGAGTTTAATTTGCGCATTTCCTCGTGCAGCAGGCCAACCGCATTGTGATCGGCATCATCGGAGCGGAAGGAGTTGGAGCATACAAGCTCCGCGCAATCACCGCTTTGATGGGCGTGGGTGAGTTTTTCCGGCCGCATCTCGTGCAGAACAACGGTAATGCCCAGATTGGCGGCTTGCCAGGCGGCCTCGCTTCCGGCTAAACCGGCGCCGATGATGTGGAGTGTCTTGGTCATGGTCGTATGCGCCCCTTGTCAAAATTGCCCCGCACTGTACACTTTTATAGGTTTAAGAATCAAGCAAAGGGAATTGCAATGACAACATCATGGAAAAAAGTTTTATTATGCGGCGCCGCGTTGGCGATTATGGCGAGTGGATCAAATGCGATGGCGCAGGATGATATGCCCGCCGATCACGGCGCACCGGAAGGTCATGCGCATATGGCAGCCGAGCATAATACGAGCGCCGTCCATACCCACGCCGCAGATGTTCCGGCCTTTGCAGAGAGCGAGACTTGCGCGAACGGTACATTGCAATCTCCGATTAATATCGCCGAGTATATGCAAGAAGATTTGCCGAAGCTGAAAATCGCCTATGCGCCGACCACGTTGCATGTGGTGAATAGCGGGCAGGGGCTTGGCGTTGTCTATGATCCGGGCAGTAAGTTTATGTCGGGCGAGACCGTTTATGATCTGATGCAGTTCAATTTTGAAGCGCCAAGTGAGAATTACGTGAACGGCGCGCCCTATGCGATGGAAATGCAGTTGATGCATCATAATGAAGCCGGAGAAATTGCCGTGCTGTCGGTTATGATGAAATTGGGCGCGGCCAATCCGGCGATCCAAAGCATCTGGGACAATATCCCGGCAGCGGGCGGACGCACCGACCGTGAAGATGTCACGCTGGATATGGCGGCTTTGTTGCCGGAAAATGGTGAGTATTATACCTTTACTGGTTCATTGACCGCGCCGCCATGCACCGAAGGGGTGAAATGGCATGTGTTGAAAGAGCCGATCGAGATTTCACTGGAGCAGCTTAATGCGTTCCAATCTGTTTATGGTGGTGAGCCGCGTCCCGTGCAGCCTCTGAATGGCCGCGTGATTAAGGGGAATTAATCTCTTTTGT
>CAXBAL010000071.1:0-9184 GCA_963973475.1 uncultured Micavibrio sp. | reverse complement strand
CGCCGTGCGGGTGATATTTCCCCATACCATCCCCGACTACGCGGGCAGATTTTTTGTAAGCCTTATCGGATGTATATCCCCCCTCGCGCATGGCGTATAAAATACGGCGGTGAACGGGTTTTAACCCATCGCGTACATCGGGCAGAGCGCGACTAACAATCACACTCATCGCATATTCGAGATAAGATTCCTTCATCTCCTCTTCAAGCGCAATTGTCGGAACGTTATCCTCCGGGCCTGTGGGTTCTGAATTCTCTATAATATCACTCATATGTCTACTTCTACTTTAACAAGGGTTACGTCTTAATAATTGGACTTAGTCTTAATTGGCGCCGCCCGTGCGCATTTGCATGACCGCGCGGTCAATCATGCGCACAATTTCAGGCGCAACTTTTTGCTGATAAACGGCTGTTTTATCAAGAGCGCTTTGCGCCTCGGGCTTGGAATAATACTCAATCATGGCCTCCAGCTCTTCCAATGTATAGGTTTCGGCCATAGCGCTGACTGAAATACGTTCGATCGCGCGGTAATCTAACAAATTTCGCATTTTTGATTTGAAACCTTCACGGCTGGCCTGCTGCATTTTCAACGCAACAGAATCAATTGCGCTGTCAACCTGCTCGGCGGCGGGACGGATTTCATGCATCTCTTTTGCCAAAGCCAAACGCTCTTTAAAATCGCTGCCCTGATTCTCCGATGTCTGGTCTGTCGCACCACCTTTAGCGCCCTCAACCGTCATCTCGGCTTGAGCCGCCTCGCTGTCTTGGGCGAAAGCCGGTACAGCCATCAAAGGCAGCACCAGAACCGCGCCCAGTAATGCGATATAGCGTAATTGTATCATCTTCCTTCTCCGTCTTTCCTGAAATCCTAGAACGGGATTTCATCTTCCATCTCATCAATCTTTGTTGATTGCTGCTGTTGTTGCGGGGCTTGAGACGGGCCGGAATCATATCCGCCCATGCTGTTATCCTCGAATGCCGGGCCACCGGCACCCGCGCCGCCGCCTGAACGGGTGTCGAGCATGTTCAGCTCACCGCGATACGGGCGCAAAACCACTTCGGTTGTATACTTCTCCGCGCCGGATTGGTCTGTCCATTTGCGGGTCTCAAGCTGGCCTTCCAGATAGATTTTAGAGCCTTTCTTCAAATACTGCTCGGCAATCGTCACTAGACCTTCATTGAAGATCACTACGCGGTGCCATTCGGTCTTTTCCTTGCGCTCGCCAGTTTGCTTGTCTTTCCATGTTTCAGAGGTCGCAAGCGCCAGATTGGCAACCCTTGATCCCGTCTGCATGGTTCTGATTTCGGGGTCTTTTCCCAGATTTCCAACAAGAATGACTTTATTTACGCTACCGGCCACGTTATGTACTCCTTTAAATTTATTAAGAATCTCAATATAAACAGACCTGACACGAATCAAAAGGGTAAAGACAAGGATAACCCCAATAAAATGGCAAATACCGCACGCGCATGGCAAAGAATGTTAAGTGGCCGCAGGCTTGATCTGGTCAACCCTGCCGCCATTGATATCGAGATCGAGGATATAGCCCACGGTTTAAGCCGTGTTGCGCGCTGGAACGGCCAGACTATCGGTGATTACCCGTTCAGTGTCGCCCAGCACTCCATGCTGGTGGAGGACATCTTCACCGCGCAAAACCCGAGCGCTTCCGGCGCCGATAAACTCGCCGCCCTCCTCCATGATGCACCCGAATATGTGATCGGCGATATGATCTCCCCTTTCAAAGCCGTGCTCGGCGATCATTACAAGACCTTCGAGCATAGCCTGCAACGCGCCATCCATATCCGTTTCAGTCTGCCCGCCGAAATCTCCAAAGCATTGGCCGCGCAGATAAAACAAGCCGATAAAGTTTCCGCGTGGCTCGAGGCCACCCAGCTCGCCGGCTTTGGCAGAGACGAAGCGTTAAAGATTTTCGGCGAAGAGCCTATAGATTTCACGCATTTCACCCTGATCCCGCATGACACGGAGACAGTGAAAACCCTGTTTTTGCAACGCTTTGCCGCCTTAATGTAAGAATTAGATAAAATTCTATCTATAATTTACCATTGTTTTACATAAACCTGATATTCTTTATAGATAAGGGTCATTTCAGGGGAAGAGAAAGATGAGCATATTTAAAACAAAGCTGAAAATTCTATTAGTTGGTGTAATCGTCTATCAGGGCGCGTTACTGATGCATAAAAAAGAAAACGGCTATGTGCTCCCCGATGTAAATCAAATCAAACAACAAGCCTCCTTCGGCTTCAGCAGCCCGGCTTATGCCAATGAGAATACAGGCCTGCCTGTTGATATTCCATACTCACCCTATATGGGCGAGGCCTCTTCTGAATTCGGCCAGATGCGCGCCAATGCCAGAGCCGAGGCAAATTACATGGTAGAGACAGGCGATACTTCGGCTTATCAAGATCAGTTGATGAATGATCCCTATGCCAGAGAGCTTATGAATCTGCGATAGGTGATTTCTTCACAAAAAGAACAAGGGCGTGTCCAAAGATGCGCCCTTAATCTTGCCGATGTAAATGTCTCCTAGACAATTTAATTAATTGTGCAGCCATAATGATCATATCCCACAGTTATAAAATTGGCGACACCAAGCATTTCACCGTCACGGGAGATATTATAGTCATAGCAAGTCTTTGCGGCCTTATTCACTTCAGTGTGCTTGCTTACGCCTTGAAGAAAAATTTGGTATTCCGATCCCTTATATGACATAGAAATATTTTGTCCCACTTGGGATTCAATATCATCAACCAGCGCGAGCGTTTCAATCGCTGTTTCATTCAGAACTTCAATATCCGGCGGCTTTGGTAAGGTTGCAACGGCAAATATTATCGCAAGCGCTCCTGCCGCTCCCGCGCATGTAGCCCCCCATAAATAATCCTTCTTTTTTTCATTCATTATTTTCCTCCTATCTTATCCCCAGTAGTAAATTATGTCAAAGCGTGCGTCAATAAATAATTTTATTGGACTTCCCATACACTCTGCGCCATATAACTGTTTATGTTGACCGAGATAAGTGTGCGCGGCGCGCGCGAGCATAATTTAAAAGATGTAAATGTTGATCTGCCCCGTGATAAATTGATTGTCATTACGGGGCTTTCCGGTTCGGGAAAATCCTCATTGGCGTTTGATACCATTTATGCCGAAGGCCAGCGCCGCTATGTCGAGAGCCTTAGCGCCTATGCCCGCCAGTTCCTCGAGATGATGCAAAAGCCCGATGTCGATAGCATTGAAGGCCTATCCCCCGCCATTTCCATCGAACAAAAAACCACCTCGAAAAATCCGCGCTCCACGGTCGGCACTGTGACCGAGATTTACGATTACATGCGCCTTTTGTTCGCGCGCGTAGGCGTGCCCTATTCCCCCGCTACCGGAAAACCGATCGAAAGCCAAAGCGCGTCCGAAATTGTTGACCGCATCATGGCGATGGGCGATGGAACCAAGCTCTATATCCTTGCTCCCATAGTGCGCGGACGTAAAGGCGAATATAAGAAGGAATTCAAGGAACTGCGCGCCAAGGGTTTCCAGCGCGTTAAAGTCGACGGCACACTCTACGAGATCGAAGACGTTCCCGAGCTCGACAAGAAACTCAAGCACGATATTGAAGTTGTGGTCGACCGCCTTGTAGTACGCGATGATCTTGGCAACCGCCTAGCAGACTCGGTAGAAACCGCACTGCGCCTCGCCGATGGTCTTTTAATCACTGAAAACGCCGATAATAACGAGCAGCAGATATTCTCCGAGAAATTCGCTTGCCCCGTCTCCGGCTTTACAATTGCGGAGATCGAGCCGCGCCTGTTTTCTTTCAACTCGCCCCACGGCGCTTGCCCGTCCTGTGACGGTCTCGGGCAAAAAATGTATATGGATGAAAGCCTCGTCGTGCCCGATGAGAGCAAATCCATCAAACAAGGCGCGGTCGAGCCGTGGTCAAAAGGTTTTGCACCCTTCTACATGCAAGCGATGGAGGCTGTCGCCAAACATTATGGCTTTAAAACCGATGTGGCTTGGTCAAAGCTTAAGCGTGAGCATCAGGAGATTCTGCTCTACGGCTCCGGCAAAGAGATCGTCCCTATCAGCTACAGCTCGAAAAGCGAGAGTACGTGGAAATCCAACAAGCCGTTCGAGGGGGTTATACCATCTCTGCAACGCCGGATGATCGAGACCGACTCGAATAGCGTCCGCGATGATCTGCAGCGCTATCAATCCTCCACTTTCTGTGAGACCTGCGAAGGATACCGCCTGAAACCCGAAGCCCGCGCGGTAAAAATCGGCGGCCTGCATATCGCCCAGATAAGTGAGAAAAGCATCGAAGAGGCCGGAGATTGGTTTGACACAATCGACAAAAAACTGACAAAACAGCAAAGTCAGATCGCCGAAAAAATCCTGAAGGAAATTACCGAGCGCTTATCATTCTTGCGTAATGTCGGGCTTGATTACCTCACTCTCTCCCGCGCATCAGGCACGCTCTCGGGCGGGGAAAGCCAGCGTATTCGTCTCGCCAGCCAGATTGGCTCGGGCTTAACAGGCGTGCTTTACGTGCTGGACGAGCCCTCCATCGGCTTGCACCAGCGCGACAACAACCGCCTGCTTGAAACCCTCACCCATTTACGCGATCTGGGCAATACTGTTATCGTGGTCGAACATGATGAAGACGCCATCCGCGCCGCCGATTATCTGGTTGATATGGGCCCGGGCGCAGGCGTGCATGGCGGTGAAATCGTCGCCGAAGGCACACCGGAACAAGTCTTCAAAACCAAAGGCTCCATCACCGCAGATTACATGAACGGCACCCGCGAAATCGCCATTCCCGCCAAACGCCGCGCAGGTAAAAAAGGTAAAGAGATCAAAGTCATCGGCGCCAGCGGAAACAACCTTCAAGATGTTACAGGAACAATCCCGCTTGGCACTTTTACTTGTATCACGGGCGTGTCCGGCTCCGGCAAATCAACTTTTACCATTGATACGCTCTACCGCGCCGCCAGCCGCGCCCTCATGAAGTCCAAGGAAATCCCGCTCCCGCACAAAGAAATCAAGGGGCTGGAATTTTGCGACAAAGTCATCGACATCGACCAATCCCCGATTGGCCGCACCCCGCGCTCCAACCCCGCAACCTATACGGGCGCGTTCACGCCCATCCGTGAATGGTTCGCCGGTCTGCCTGAATCAAAGGCACGCGGCTATAACGCCGGACGCTTTAGCTTCAACGTCAAAGGCGGGCGTTGCCAGACCTGCTCGGGCGATGGCGTGCTCAAGATCGAGATGCATTTCCTACCCGATGTCTATGTCGAGTGCGAGGCCTGCAACGGCAAGCGCTATAACCGTGAAACGCTCGAGATCAAATTCAAAGGCAAATCCATCGCCGATGTGCTGGATATGACCGTCGAGGACGCCGCCGAGTTCTTCAAGGCCGTCCCCTCTATCCGCGATAAAATGGAAACGCTCAAAGATGTCGGCCTGACCTATATAAAGGTCGGCCAGCAAGCCACCACTCTATCCGGCGGCGAAGCCCAGCGCGTCAAGCTCTCCAAAGAGCTTTCCAAACGCTCCACCGGAAAGACGCTCTATATTCTGGACGAGCCGACCACAGGCCTGCATTTCGAAGACGTCAAAAAACTGCTCGAAGTCCTGCACAAGCTTGTCGATCAGGGCAACACCGTGGTGGTGATCGAACACAATCTGGACGTCATCAAAACCGCCGATTACCTCATCGACATCGGCCCCGAAGGCGGCGACAAAGGCGGAAAAATCCTCGCCCAAGGCACACCGGAGGACATCTGCAAGGTCAAAGAAAGCTACACCGGCCACTACCTGAAGCCGATGCTGGACAAAAAGAAATCCCCTAAACTGGAAGCAGCAGAATAACATTTTACTTGCAAGTCATTCTCAACTTGTGGCATAAGATGAATACTCGTTATTTATACAAATGTGCAATACCAGTGCCTTAGCATGATTTATTGTATATTACGGAAAATTTTGATAAGTTAGCCGAACTTAATTACAGTTCAAAAAGCGGAGATTATACATGGCAACAACTGGTGGAACACTTAGTGCGGCATGGCGTGCAACCAAATGGAGCGCTCGTAACCTGACTCCCCTTGGTAAAAATGGCCGCTTGGTTTGGGCACTTGGGGGCGTAACAGCATTGGCCTTAACGATGGCCGCCCCACCCGTTGCCTTTGCCAGCGCTGCACAAGGCATCACCGCATCATCAGGTGTGGCTAGCTATATGGGCGCAGGTTTGGATATTGCGTTTGAAGGGGCAAAAACTTTAGGCGGAGCTGGCGCTGCTATTGTTCCAGAATTGCCTAAATACTATGCTGATGCTGTAGCTAAAGGCGCAGCAAGTTTCACGCCATAATATAAAAGAAAAATGGTGCCCCCAGCCGGAATCGAACCGGCACTCCCGAAGGAACCGGATTTTGAATGCGGTCTGTAAAATTTAAGGGAAGGTGAAGACTGAG
This sequence comes from uncultured Micavibrio sp., assembly GCA_963973475.1. GTDB lineage: Bacteria > Pseudomonadota > Alphaproteobacteria > Micavibrionales > Micavibrionaceae > UBA2638. The sequence continues at coordinate 2,705 of CAXBAL010000071.1, read as the reverse complement.
CCTCGGTATTTTTGAGGTGATCTTCTGTAATCGTTGGTGGGCCTGGGGAGACTTGAACTCCCACTCTCTTCAGAAATGGATTTTGAATCCACCGCGTCTACCATTCCGCCACAGGCCCTGTTGCGAGACTACGCAACATTACATACACATTCGCAACATCTTTCGCAACAAGTTTTTAGTCATAGATATCAGCAATAGCTTTCATGCACCGCTGGTTCAACTCATGCATACGTTCTGCTACCATAGACTTATGGCGTAGCTCATCCTCCTGGATAAAGTACCCCGTGTGAAACCACTTAGTATGGCCAGCACAATGCCCTGTGATACGAACTTCTTGTCCCCTTGGGATCGCTTTTATCTGGGCGATAGCTATAGGGTGATAGACCGCTTTCTCGATCACCGTTTTCTCTACATTTATCTCAGGGTGCGGAAGAGCCACATCAGGCCGCATACCATCTTCCATCTTTAATCGGAAGTTCTCCCGTTGTAGTTCTTTCGCCTTATTTAGAAGAGCGAATTCGGTAGGGGACTGCGGGGCGAATTGATCGAGGTTCATTCTTTAATCTCCATATTATGTTGTCAGTCTTTTAGTTCTCTTCGTATCATCAGGATGTCCCTCCATAGGAGGAGGAGACACGCCACGATAAAAGCCAGGAGCGCCATCACTTATACTCCACGTTCTCAGTTGCTTCGAGTACCTGGTCGAGGCACTTACCATACCCAACCATGTCCACAACACTGTCTCGGTGTCCCGGCGTGGCCGATAGTCTCGATAGCTTCATCGCGATCATGCACTTGATAGCCTGGTCAGCCGTTACTTCATGGCCAAGGATAGCCGACCACATCTTAGCGGTGCGGGTATAGTCGTACATAGGGTGGCCGTAGGATGACTGACGTTGACGTGTGATCTCTTCGGCTTCCTGGAGGATCGAGGGCCTGTTAGTAGCAGGAGTAAATCCAGCGGCTTTCATACGTCTCATGTTTCCGGTCTCTGTTATGAGCATAGCCACTAAGTAAAGCCACCGCTCTTCTTTATTTCTCCTATCGAATTCCGAAAGAGCAACGTACCTCCCGCACGTTTGGTCTCCCTGTGAGAAGATCACCCTTACGCAAGGCTCTGGAGGGCTCATTACGTGAGGGACTGCCGGTTTATAGTGAACGCTCCATTCATATATCTCTGTAGGTAGATCGTGGTTCATAGTTTCTTCATCCTTCTTCTGGTTGTCGTTGGTTCTCGGGAGTTGTCCTAAGATCTCCCTGTGTTTTCTTTCTGCTGCTAGTTCTGCGTTCATGCGGCTGAGCCTTTCGAGAATATAAAGTCGCGCACCTCTCGGACTGCTCCCTTCATCCCCTCGTCAAAGTCAGGGGAAAGTTGAAGGAAAGGAGGGACAACATTAGGAAGCCACTCTAATATGTAGGCGCTAATCACGAGCATGATCCAGAGAGGAATGGCTACTAACAGTAACGGCCAAGCTTTGACGAGCCACCAGAGGAACAGTAAGTCTGACTTCCATTTCTCTCGGAGCCAGTTGAGGTAAAGCCTTGGGGGTACGCCATGTTTACGGCAAACTAAATAGCCGGATGTTCCCATGAAAACCTTGTTAAATAATTTCTTCATCGTAAGTCCTTGTGATTTGGGTAAAGAAAAACCCCGCAGGACGCGGGGCTTGTTTCGTAGGCAGGGTTTCAGTGATTAGTATAGCTTCTTCATTGGTCTATCCTTTCCTGTTCAGTTGGCTCAAGTGCATCACGCGCAGCCATAAGATCCTTAGGATACAAGTGGGCATAGCGCATGGTCATCTGGATTGACTTGTGTCCCATCCATTCCTGCACAACCTTCAATGAGACACCCTTCTGCACCAGCCTCGATGCACAGGTATGTCTTAAGGTGTGCGGAACAAACTGAGTGTCGTCATTAAGACCCATGAGATCCTTGACCTTGTTCCACTTCCGGATGAACCAGTTCTTATTGTACGGGAACGGCTCCCCAGGGTGGGAATAGCGTCTCCGTTTGAAGATATCCTGGACGCGCTGGGTCATTGGCACCGAGCGGTACTCTCCGTTCTTCGTGCCTGAAGCGTTGCGTCCATAGATGAAAAGAAATCCTTGTTGGATGTCAGCGTCCGGCTCCTGCACAGCGAAGAGCTCAGAGACCCTCAGTCCTGTATCAGCCAGCACCACGGTCACGTCCTTGGCATCCACCTCCCCTATCTTAGAGAACCAAGCGAGGACTTCAGCCTCCTCTTCTCGGGATAGCTGGCGCTCTCTATTCTTGTTCTCCTTCAGCCTCTTAGGGAAGCGCACCTTCTTATAGTCACCATCGGAGCGATCCTCAATGACACTTAAGATCTTCGAAAGGGCTGCCAACTTCCTGTTAACGGTGCCGTTAGAATTCCCTTGATCCATAAGATGACTTACGAACCTGTCGATGTCCGTCCGGATGATGTCAGCAATGCGTTTATCAGCACCGAAGAAATCCATAGCGGCCTTCGCATTCTCCATAGATGTGTCGAGAGCCTTGCTCCCCTTCCAGCCATCAGGTGCCGGAAGATCTACGGTGTAATCTATAGCCTTGTCCAAAGTCCACGTAGCGGGGCCTCGGGTACGTATGGTGTGCTTGGGATCAACCTCAGCTCCTGAAGAGATGTCTTCAAGTTCACGCCGGATCTCCCTTTGTTTATCTTTGGCTTCCTTGAGGCTGTCAC
>CAXBAL010000070.1:0-9186 GCA_963973475.1 uncultured Micavibrio sp. | reverse complement strand
AAGGCATCGCGGTCATTATTGTAATATCTGATCAATTCAGCTAGAGACGGGGTAAATATTGTGCCTGTAAAAATGGCGGGTATGTCAGAACTATAGGCAAAGCCAAACTCAATATTCTCAAAGCCGAGCGCTTTGCCCCCTGCGAGAAAATTATAGCCGTTTTGATCCAGTTCATAACTAGCCGCTATATCGCTGAACGCATGGCCACTAGGAATACGGGCTCCGCCTATACTCATCTCGCTTTTAGCAAAGTAGCTATCGGCGCCAGCACTATCGAGAGTGATTTGTCCCGTAATGCGTGTTAATTGCAATAGATCATGATCAATACGCCCATCTTCCAGAACACCATCAATATGCCAGTTCTTATCAGCGCTGAACAAACCGCTCAATTTTAATGCGCCTGAAAGCTGTTTCTGAGCCGCGTTTAACTGGATTTGAGCTGATTTACCATCATCAACAGTGCGGACAACCGCGTCCCAATCAACACGAAGCGCCCCCATACCCTGCGTCAGCAAGTTTATACGCCCGCCTTCAATAACCAATGTATTAATTGTATATAGCCAATCCGGCGCGGGGGTTGAGAGGACGCGTAGTAAAGAGTGGTGAAGCTCCCCTTCAAGTACGGATATAGAAATATCTGGGGCTAGAATTTGTACGCGCTCAATATTGCCCCTCATAAATAAAGAAAGGGGAGAATAATGAATATCAATTTGCTCTATTCGGCTAAAGCCATCCTTATCAAGCGCAATTTCATGAAATGAAATGTGAGTAAGCCCAACGTCTTTACGGGCAAACATGAACCCGTCCATGCCTGTTATAATGCGAAGAGTTTCCTGCGTATAGTTTTCCATTTTTTTGGGGAGAACATAAGCGATTTGCCAATAAGAAAATATTGCCATAATGGCAAGAATAAAACCCGTAGCTGCAAAAAATTTATTCTTCATGGAACCGGAAAGGTGAACCTTTCTGGCGCTTTCGTCAACGCTCTATTTTCTACGCCGGTTTAAACGTCAATATTATCAACAAACTCGGCATTTTCCTGTATAAAGTTGAACCGCGCTTCGGCGTTTTTACCCATCAGGCGCTCCACTAAATCTGCCACTTCATCAAAAACAACAACATCATTATGAATATTTTCATTCAAATCCGGCTCCAAATCATCACTTAAGCCTAAAGACGCCATTTGATCGGGCAGGGTGACGCGCAATAAAGTGCGGGTTTTCGGATCCATTGTCGTTTCTTTCAGCTGGGCGGCGGGCATCTCACCCAACCCTTTGAAACGGCTGATATCTACTTTGCCTTTGCCCTTAAATTCACTGGCGAGCAATTTATCCTTATGCACTTCATCATGCGCATAAGCACTTAACTTACCCGATACTAGACGGAAGAGCGGCGGTTGCGCCAGATACAAATGCCCTTCATCAATTAGGGGGCGCATATGTGTATAGAAGAAAGTTACCAGAAGCGCCGCGATATGCGCACCATCAACATCCGCATCAGTCATAATGATAATGCGTTCGTAGCGTAGCTTATTAAGATCAAAATCTTTACCAATTCCGCAACCCATAGCCTGTATAAGGTCTTGAATTTCCTGGTTGTTGCGAATTTTATCAGCGCTGGCGCTGACCACATTCAAGATTTTCCCGCGTAGGGGCAAAATGGCCTGCGTTTCGCGCTTGCGCCCTTGTTTGGCAGAGCCGCCCGCGCTGTCTCCCTCGACAATGAAAAGCTCTGTGTCTTCAGAATCAGCACGGCTACAATCGGCAAGTTTGCCGGGAAGGCGCAATTTTTTCGTTGCACTTTTGCGGATCATAGCCTTGTCATCGCGGCGACGCTGGCGCTCTTCAGCGCGCTCGATCAGAACCTCCAATAATTTGTTGGAGGAGGCAGGGTCATTAGACAGCCAATGATCGAAATAATCCTTAATGGCGGTATCCACCCATTTTGAGACTTCGGCGCTAGCCAGTTTTTCTTTGGTCTGACCTTGAAATTGCGGGTCCTTGATAAAAACGGAAAGCACAACGGCCGCGCCGCCCACAACATCTTCAGCCGTGATCATCGAAGTTTTTTTAACACCCGTCATGTCACCGTAGCTGCGAATCCCGCGCGAAAGAGCGGTGCGTAAACCGCTTTCATGTGTACCGCCTTGCGGGGTAGGGATCGTATTACAATAGGAGTGCGAGAATCCTTCCCCATCGCTTGGCCACGTAATGGCAAATTCGAGACGCCCATGACCATCTGGCAGATCGGCTTTGCCATGAAAGCTGTCTTCAGTAACCGTTCTACGCCCCTTCATTGAAGTATCAAGGAAATCTTTTAAACCGCCCGGAAACCTAATCGTTTCTTCAGACGGCACTTTAGAGCCGTCCTCAAGCAATTCGGCTTCGCACTTCCAACGAATCTCTACACCCGAGAATAGATACGCTTTAGAGCGCACCATTTTATAGAGCCAAGCGGGCTTGAAGCTGGCTTTATCACCAAATATTTCCTCGTCGGGATGGAAACAAACAGCGGTACCACGCCGATTATGAATTGGGCCTAAGTTTTCAATTGGCCCTTGTGCAAGTCCCCTGGAAAAGGACTGCTTATAAAGGTTTTTATCGCGGGCGACTTCTACCCACATTTCATCTGAAAGAGCATTGACGACGGAAATACCGACCCCATGCAAACCGCCGGATGTCTGGTAGGCTTTGTTGCTGAACTTACCGCCCGAGTGAAGCGTCGTCATAATGACTTCCAGAGCAGATTTACCAGGATATTTGGGATGCTCGTCCACTGGTATCCCGCGGCCATTATCGCGTATGGTAACAATATTGCCGGGCTGTAAGTACATCTCGATCCAGTCAGCATGGCCGGCCACGGCCTCATCCATTGAGTTATCGAGAATTTCACTGACGAGATGGTGCAAGGCGCGCTCATCTGTACCGCCGATATACATACCGGGGCGTTTACGCACAGGCTCCAAGCCTTCCAGAACCTCGATATCGGAAGCCCCATATTCTTGTGCGGATGCAGTATTGGATGCGAATAAATCCGCCATGCTTTGCTCTACCTTGCTTTAATAAGAAAATTTAAATCAATTTCTCATTACCCTGTAAATATTGATAAATCAAGGCTGAACGCGTATTTCAGGCAAATCGGCTGTTGAAAAGATGAACGCTTCTTAGAAGGTTTTAATGTTTTAGTACGTTTAAAAGATATTAAGGATTTTAACGATAAAGTCATAAATGTGGTATTATAAAATACCGGTTATAATCCGACCTCTAAACCTATTGAAGAAAAGCCATGCCATTGTTTTTAAAAAACTTATCATTCAAGCTTCACTCTATACTCTTATTGTTAGCTCTTATGCTCGCGACGATTATCAGCACCCCCCAGCACGCCGATGCCTATGACAGCAAAATTCAGGAATTGTTTGATAAGGAAATGCCACAGTATAAGGAAATACCAAAAGATGAATTTCTTGAGGCAACCACTCAACAAACAGACATACCTTTTGGTGATCAAGCTTTGGCTTATAGCATACGTTTACCCCAAAATTGGAAAGAGCCAGATGATAGGGGTATCTCAAATTATAATCTGAGCACCCATCTTTTGGGAGAAATAGCCGAGTATTATAGTCCACCGCGTCTGGAAACCGTGCGAAGCCGCTTCCAAATTAAAGCCTTGCGCCTCGAATATGAATTAACAGCAGAACAATGGTTGCTTCAGCATATCTTGGGTAATGGATACACTTTGGAGGGTTTAAAGTACTATAATGAAAATAAAGTCGGAGCTTTATATGTATCTTTAAAAGATGGTGAGACCTATGTAACCCGCTTGATAGCCCAGATAAATGGTAAAAGAATGGTCTTAGCACAATATGTTGTTCCGGCAGCACAATGGAATAATGAAGCACCTTTAATAGCGCAGTCTCTGGAAACCTTTGAATTGCTCAATCCAGATGATGTACAAATTGAAACTATGCACGATCATTTGTTTCTGGATATCGCCAAATTTTCCTATCCCGCCTCTTGGAAACTTGATACCCAACCAATCAGATCGGTTGACCGTATTAGTGCAACAATAAGCAACCTAAATAAAAGCCAAACGACTATTCTTGATGGGCAAATCAATGTGAATCTTGTCTCCGCCTATGTTGCAGAAGATTTAGAGCAAGAATTAAATAATGTTAAACTTGATTACCGGAACAAGGGATTAGTAATTGGTGATTTAATAGAAACCAAAGAAGAATTTAAATTTCAGGATGATATCGAGTTCGGCTTTATTGACGTTCATGAAGCAACTGACACACAAAATAAAAGCATGGGTTATGAAGTCTGGATTGGTGTGGTGGCACTCGATAACTATTATGGTTTTATAACGTTGATGACACCTGCGCGTGATGATGAATTCTTTACATGGTCTCGTAATGTAAGCGCATTTGAATCGATGCTAGGCACTGTAAGTCTTCAAAAAAAGAATGCTAGCCTGAAGTAGTATTATTCTAACAAGAATAATACATGGCATATTCTATAGGGTGAACCATAGTTTCGTAGCGCTCGACTTCTTCTAGTTTTAAAGAGATGTAAGACTCGATCACATCACTTGAGAAAACGCCGCCTTTTTTCAGAAACTCACAGTCTTTGCCCAGAGCATCCAATGCTTCACGTAAACTGCGGCATACCGTTGGAACCCCCGACAATTCCTCTTCAGATAGTGTATACAGATTCTTATCCATGGCCTCACCGGGATGGATTTTATTCTCTATACCATCCAAACCAGCCATAAGCATTGCGGCAAATGCCAGATAAGGATTAGCAGCGGGGTCAGGAAAGCGGACTTCAACACGCTTGCTCGCCGCGGTCGGCGACACAGGTATACGGCAAGAGGCCGAGCGATTGCGGGCAGAATAAGCGAGCAAAACAGGCGCTTCATAACCGGGGACGAGACGCTTATAACTGTTAGTTGTCGGATTGGTAAACGCATTGAGCGCTCTGGCATGTTTGATGATCCCCCCTATGTAATAAAGGGCTGTGTCCGATAATTCCGCATAACCATTACCAGCAAAGCTTGATTTTCCACCTTTCCAGATAGATTGATGCACATGCATACCGGAGCCGTTATCTCCATATATCGGTTTTGGCAAAAATGTTGCCGTCTTGCCATAGCTGTGGGCAACATTGTGGACAACATGTTTATAAATTTGCACGTTATCGGCACTGTCAGTCAGAGATGAGAAGCGTATGCCGATTTCACATTGGCTAGGCGCAACTTCGTGGTGATGCTTTTCGACCGAAAGGCCCATATTTTGCATGACAGTAACCATTTCACCACGGATATCCGATAAACTATCAACCGGACTTTCAGGAAAATACCCGCCTTTAGCGGCAGGGCGATGCCCCATATTTCCATCGGGATACACCCGCCCCGCATTATAAGGACCTTCAACGCTATCAATTTTAAAGCCAACTTGCTGGCTGTCTGCGTGAATTTGAACATCCTCAAAAACAAAAAATTCAGCTTCCGGCCCGAAATAGGCAGCATCGCCCGCACCGGAGGTTTTCAAGTATTTCTCGGCCGCTTTGGCGATAAATCGCGGATCACATTCATAAGGCTTGTTTGTAGAAGGGTCATGAACGTCGCAAAATATCTTAATAGTTTTCTGCGCAGCGAACGGATCAAGACAAACTTTGGAAATATCCGGCACAATTGCCATATCGGATTCATTAATGTCTTTCCAACCCGCTATAGATGACCCATCAAAATAGACACCGCCTTTAATTTTATTTTCGTCAAATACACTGGCGTGCTCTGTGGTATGCTGCCATTTGCCGCGTAAATCGGTGAAGTTCAAATCAATAAACTGCACGTCCTGATCTTTTATAAATTTAAGCAAATCTGCCGGTGTTTTGAATTTCAGGGCGAAAGATGACAAGGGGCTAGTCTCCGGATCGGGGTTAAATATTTTTGAAATTTTTTACGCAAAAACCTTGACCAAAACTACTATAAAGCGTTAAAGAAGACAAATCGTAATTTCGCCTTTACGTATGGCGGTCGTAGCTCAGTTGGTAGAGCACTCGGTTGTGATCCGAGTCGTCGCGGGTTCAAGTCCCGTCGATCGCCCCATTTCTCTTAAGAGATCGTATGTCATAACCTTGACGCCTTTAGAGACCACCATTCCAGAACCCGCGAGTCTTTAAAGAGGCAACGCAATGCGTTGAGGGGTTCAAGTCCCGTCGATCGCCCCATTTCTTAAAAGATAACACATCTTTTTCCCTCAGAAACTCACCCTTAAAGAACTTCAACCCTGTTTCGTCCGCAATTTTTAGCGACGTAGAGCGCTTCGTCTGCCAATTTGATCTTCTGGGCCGCTTCGTGCATATCCTTCGGAGTAAATATAGTGGCACCAAAACTCATTGTTATATTGTAGTCCACGCCCTCATGAGAAATAGATGTTTTCTCAATACTAAGCCTTAGACGTTCAACTGTAGTCTGCAATGCATCGGCATTGGTATCGGTCAAGAGTATCATAAATTCCTCACCACCAATGCGACCTATGACATCTTCATTGCGCAATCCATCAAGAAGACGTTTTGCAGCGCCCGTGATAACCGCATCTCCGACAGGGTGCCCGTATGTGTCATTTACTTTTTTAAAATGATCAATGTCGGTTATAACGATGGCTAATGGCTTTTTCTGACGAATTGATTCGGCCATTTCTTTTTCAAGCAACGCATTAACACCGCTGCGGTTCCAAAGACGGGTCATAGGATCAATCATTGCCAGCCGTTTTGCATCATCCAGCTCTTTGATTAAAGAGGTCTGCGATGCGGAGAGGCCGATGACCTTTAATTCAGTCTCAATCATATCGGCCAGATCGCGGAAAAATTGCAAATCAGTTCTTGTGTAATCACGGGGCTTTGTATCTATCGCGCAGAGCGTGCCAACAGGCATTCCATCCGGCGCCCGCACAACGCACCCGGCATAGAACCCTATGTTTAACAATTCGCCTGAAACAAATGGATTGTCTTGGAAACGCTCGTCCTTCGACGCATCTGGCACCAAAAGCATATCATCTTCTAATATTGCATGCGTACAAAATGCCGGAGGGCGCGGGGCATTAATTACAGAGAGCCCTTGTACTGATTTATAATGCTGGCGATCCTCATCTATCAAATTAAAAATTGTAATCGGAACATCATCAATTGTTTCGCCATACGGGTAATTCTTTCGAATCGGCGCTCAATCGGAGTATCTAGCAAGTCTAGCGAATAAAGCGTGGCCAAACGCCTGTCTTCTTGTGGATAGATAGGGGCTGTTTTCATGCGTTATATCAACTTTTTTTTATTTATAATTTGGCGTACTAGCCTATATTTGTTCACATACCCTACCTAAGGAGACCACCTTTTGTCGAAAAAAAAATTTAAAAAATTGCCCAGCTCTATGGCTTAAAGCCCTTGAAGCGCCTCATCGGGATACCCATAAGTATAAGCGCGGGAGCGCCGCTATTTACGCTGCGCCGGAGATGTGCGGTGCTACTAATTTGGCTACGCAGAGCTGTGCAAGGATGGGGGCAGGGCTGGTGAATGTACTGGCAGGGGCGAATGCCGATCTTTTCAGAGCCATCCTGCCCGCCCATATTATTGTCCGCGATGATTTGAACTGGTTTGATGAGAGGGTAACCGCGCGGCTCTACGGTAGCGGAGGCATGCCGTGCAAAATTGATTTTTCGAAACAGCTGCCGAGCGTTCTGGATGCCGATGCGTTGCAAAGTGATACTCTAGATAAGTTAGACGATCACTATATCCTGACACCACACGAGGGAGAATTTGCGCGCTTGTTTCCCGATATTGATCTCACTGATCGCGAGAGCGCAGCCACGGAAGCGGCAAAGCGCTCTGGTGCCATTGTTGTCCTTAAAGGCGCAAATACGATCATTACCCATTCTGATGGGCGCATAGTGGTAAACGAGAATAGTAGCCCGTACCTCGCCACTGCAGGCACGGGAGATGTTCTGGCAGGCATGATAACCGGGTTGTGCGCGCAAGGAATTGACCCATTTTACGCTGCCTGCGCGGCCGTCTGGATTCATGGGGAGGCGGGAAAAAGGATAGGGGCGGGACTTGTTGCCAGTGACATACCCGATAAAATTCCTGAAATATTGCATGATTTTGCTTGAAATTGCCTTTGGAAAGCATTAGTCATAGCGGACATATCACTCAGAAGATGCGGCTGTGGTGAAATTGGTAGACACGCTAGATTTAGGTTCTAGTGCTTTCGGGCGTGGGGGTTCAAGTCCCTCCAGCCGCACCATTACAAAATTGGAAGTAGATAAGCTATGCAAGTTAAAGAAGTTAAGCACGAAGGCCTTAATCACGAATTAGAAATTACAATCGGCGCGAAAGATATTGACGCGCGCGTGGACAGTCGCCTGAAAGAAGTCAGCAAGACAATTCGTATGCCGGGTTTCCGTCCGGGCAAAGTTCCCATGAACATTATGAAGAAACGCTACGGCAAAGCCGTTATGGGCGAAGTGCTCGAGAGCGCGGTTAATGAAACATCAGATAAGGTCCTGAAGGAAAAGGGCCTGAAGCCTGCGCTACAGCCGAAAATCGAAGTCAAAACTTTCGATGAAGGTAAAGACCTTGTTTATTCTATGAATATCGAAGTATTGCCGGAATTCAAAGTGGCCGATATTAAAGGCCTGAAATTAGAAAAGCCTGTCGCCAAAGCCGAGAAAAAGGCCGTTGATGAAGCATTAGAGCGTATCGCCGCCAGCAACCAAGCCACAGAAGAAATCAAAACAAAGCGCGCCACAAAAGATGGCGACATTGTCGTGATTGATTTCCATGGCCGTACTGCCGACGACAATAAAGAGCACCCAGGCATGCACGCTCATGACCACCAGTTGAAACTTGGCAGTGGCCAGTTCATCAATGGGTTTGAAGAACAATTGGTTGGCAAGAAGCCGGGCGAAAAAGTCGAAGTCAAAGTATCCTTCCCCGAAGAATACGGCGCCGCCGAACTTGCTGGACGCGATGCAATTTTTGATTGCGAGATTAAAGCCATTCACGAAGCCGTCACGCCGAAAATTGATGACGAATTCGCAAAATCCCTTGGTCTTGATGATTTGAAAGCGCTGAAAGCCGCGATTGAAGAGCAGGTTCAAAAAGAGCTAGATATGCATAGCCGCATGAAATTGAA
>CAXBAL010000069.1:0-9256 GCA_963973475.1 uncultured Micavibrio sp. | reverse complement strand
ATGAAGAACGTCCCGCGTTACGTGAAAGGCTGGCAGGAGCCGATTGTCGTTGGCCGTCATGCCTTTGGGGATCAGTATAAGGCCACCGATTTCAAAGTGCCGGGTCCGGGTAAGGTGACAATGAAGTACGAGCCGAAAGACGGCGGTGAGGTGCAGGAATACGAGATATTCGATTTTCCGGCGGCTGGCGTGGCGATGGGGATGTACAACCTTGACGAATCCATTGATGGATTTGCGCGCGCTTGTTTCAACTATGCGCTGGATATGAATTATCCGGTTTATATGACGACCAAGAACACGATTCTAAAAGCCTATGACGGGAAGTTTATCGAGATATTCCAGAATGTGTTCGATGGGGAATTTAAAGATAAATTCGCGGCCAAAGACCTGTGGTACGAGCACCGTTTGATTGATGACATGGTGGCGCAAGCCATAAAATCCAAGGGCGGTTTCCTGTGGGCGTGTAAGAATTACGATGGTGATGTGCAATCCGATATCGTGGCGCAAGGCTTTGGCTCGCTCGGTCTGATGACTTCTGTTTTGCTCACACCCGATGGTAAATGTGTGGAGGCCGAGGCCGCGCACGGCACGGTGACACGACATTACCGCCAGCATCAGCAGGGCAAGCCGACCTCGACCAATCCGATTGCCTCTATTTTTGCATGGACGCGCGGTTTGCAATATCGCGGCCAGTTTGACGGCAATAAAGCCTTGCAGGATTTCGCAGGTACGCTTGAGCAAGCCTGTATCGACACAGTCGAGGCCGGATTTATGACGAAAGATCTGGCTTTGCTGGTTGGTGATGATCAAAAATACCTCACAACAGAAGAGTTCCTGGATAAGGTTATCGAGGCACTGGACCATAAAATGAAAGCGGCAGCATGAACAAACCCTTAGCCTTGATTCTATCTCTTTGCGCATTGGCAGGAAGCGCTTCCTCGGCTATGGCAGCCTATAACAAGCCGTATATGGGCGAGGAGGTGATCTATGTTGCCACGCAGGAAGATACGCTGGTGCACATCGCGCGCGCGCAGGAAATGGGCTTTGTTGAAATGCGGGCGGCCAACCCGAATGTCGATCCGTGGATACCGGGCAATGGCACGGAGCTTGTATTGCCGAAACGCCATATACTGCCTGATGCGCCGCATGACGGCATTGTGATTAATCTGCCGGAAATGCGTCTATATGCCTTTGTGAACGGTGATAATGAGCCCACGACTTTCCCTATCGGGATCGGGCGTGAGGGGTTGGAAACGCCGATCGGCACGACCTCGGTTGTTCGGAAGGCCGAGGGGCCGACATGGCGCCCTACGCCGCGCATGCGCCGTGAAGACCCGACCTTGCCGGTTGCGGTAGAGACGGGGCCGGATAATCCGCTTGGAACACATGCTTTGTATTTAGGATGGCCGACTTATGCCCTGCACGGCACGAATAAGCCTTATGGTATCGGGCGGCGGATCAGTTCGGGATGCATTCGTTTGTATCCTGAAAATATCACGCAGCTATTCGAGATGATCCCTGTCGGCACGAAGGTGACGGTTGTGAATCAGCCGATCAAATTGGCGTGGATCGATGATGTTTTGTATATGGAGGCGCATCCCGATATGGAACAAGCCATACAAATGGAAGAGACGGGCCAGATTTATTCCGCAAAAATAAGCCAGCAGGATATGGCCTTTATTGTAAATGCCGCCGGAGAGTTCCAGAACAAGCTGCATTGGGCGACCATTCGTACCGAAGTGCGCAACCGTTCCGGTCGTCCCGTTATGATTGCGCGCCGCCCGGGCGCCGAGCTGGATCAAGAAGAGCCTGAGGTTATTCTTGGCCGTGACGTCGATGTGCAATTTGATAGCGAAGAAGAAGCTTCCGCGGACATGCCTGCCGAAGATGGGCTGGCGCAGCAAGAAGCAGCGCTGGATGAAATTTACGGGACGGCAGAAGACGTTGAGAGCGGTTCGGAAGACGCCACGGATCAGGGAGATAGTGCCACTGAATCAGGCGCGCCGCCATATAACAGCAGAGCGCTCAACCCGTAAAGTACCGGTACAATGGCGGGCGAGAGAATCAGGACATAGCGCCCCCTTTGTTGCATAAACATGCCTGCAATGCTGAATAAGCCGCAGACAATCCATATAATCATGGTTGTGGATGCCCATTCATTGAATGACAGGCGATTTTGCGTCATGAAATAATCTTCGGTCACAACGCCCAAAGCCATCATGGTAAAGAAGCAAATGGAAACCGCGAAAAAACCGATAAGGTTTGTCGTGATAAGAATGAGTATGTCGAGTGCTTTGTTCATGGCGAAGAGTTTAGCATAAGAAATAAAAAAAGACCGCCATAATTTAGGCGGCCTTCTTTAATCTCTTTTTAAAAGAAATTATTTAGTTTGTCTTTGTTGGAAGACGCGCTCAGCAGGAGCTGGTGCAGCTTGGTTGTTACCAGCTGTACGCTCTTGTGCGTATGGTGGTTGTAGTTCGCGGTTGCCTTCGCCGTCTGTTGAACAAGCGGAAAGTGCTGCTGCTGAACCAAGGATACAAATTGTTGCAATAAACTTTTTCATAGAAGTCCTCTTATATTCTTGTGTGAGTTAGTATCCAGGTACCTATATTTCAAAGCACCAAAATAACAAAAACCTTTATACACAACTCGTTAGCCCTTGCACATAGTTTTTCGGTAAAAAGTTTGTTTGAACACATTTTATTTTTATGAGTGTTGCACTTATGCAACAGGTTGTGTTTTAAAGGGAACTATTTCTATTGCTGTTCGTTTTGGGCGACGGTTTTGAAATAGGCGTCAATTCCGGTGCGTACGCTCTTGGCGAAGCGCCGTCTGTGCGAATCCGTGGCTAAAGTGTCGGCTTCGCTACGATTTGACATGAAGCCTGCCTCAATCAGGACCGAGGGGATATCAGGCGCTTTCAAAACGGCAAAGCCTGCATACCTATGTGGGCGCTCCAGTAACTTCAGCCCTCCGGTATTAAAGGTATCGACAAGCGTATTGGCGAAGTATTTGGACTGGTTCATAGTATCGCGCATGGCCAGATTGACGAGAATATTGGCGACTTCTTCATCTTCGACACTTAAATCTATGCCTGCAATTAAATCGGCTTTGTTCTCGCGCGCGGCCAATTTGGCGGTTTGCGCGTCAGATGCTTTGTTGGATAGCGTGTAGATGGAGGCGCCGCTGACATTCGGGCGCGGTAGCGAATCGGCATGGACGGATAAAAACAGATCGGCATCATGCTGGCGGGCGAAGCTAACGCGGTTGCCAAGCTTGATAAAAACATCGGTGTCGCGGGTTAATATGACGCGGTAACGTCCTGTGCTCTCCAGCTCCTCTTTAAGGGCTTTGGACAGGCCGAGAACGACATGTTTTTCAAAGGCACCGTTTGCGCCAATGGCACCGGGATCAACACCGCCATGGCCGGGATCAATAACGATAAGCGGTTTTTTCCCTGAGCGCGGCTTGTTAGTGGGGTACGGCGGTATAAGGGAAGCGGCTGATCCTGCGGATGCTGTGCGGCCGGAATAGCCGGAATTGCGGTTTGCCAGATTGACAGGCTCAAGCGTCAAAGTGCCGAAGCTCTGCCCGTTACTGCGCATAAATACATCGTGGGATACATGCGAGACATCTATAACCAAACGGCTCGGTTTTTCACCTTGTCGTGGTAAAACAAAGGCGCTTTGGATACTGATCGGTTTATTCAGGTCAAAGACGATGCGGGAAATTCCAGCCTCGAGATTGCCGTGGCGCAGCCCTGTTACGCCCATGCCGGCATCATTGTTTAAGGGCGGAGCATGCCAATCAAAACTGGGCAGATCAACCACAAGGCGGTACGGGTCGGCGAGGGTGAAAGTACGAAAATCTGTGACATTGCTGATGTCGAATACGATGCGCGTTTTATCCGGATGCGTGCCGACGCGCACATTGTCAATGGTTAAGGCATGGGCTTGCGTGTTCGCACCGATAAAACAGAGCGTCATTATAATCATTAGAAATATGTGATGTATACGCAGCAACGGCGGCTCCATAGCGAATGTTCTTATTATTATATAGCACGAAACTGACAAGCGGCGAAAGAGAATGCAAGATAAAACTGTTGCTAAGGCTTGTCGCTCAAGAGCTTTTGAATAAAGGTGGGGACTTGCATGCTGGCGGGGCCGTATAAGCCGGCGGAGAAATTTGCCGCATTCATGGATGGCTCCAGATTGATCTCGAAGGTTAGGGCGCCTGCATATCTTGCTTCTTGTACAAATCCCGCGGCAGGGTAGACATTGCCCGAGGTGCCGATAGAGAGGAACAAATCGCAATCCTGCAAGGCACGGGCGCACCTATCCATTTGATAGGGCATTTCACCAAACCAGACTATGTCGGGTCGTAGCGTGCCTTTGGCCGTACATTTCGGGCACGCTGTTAATTCATCCAGATCACTATGAATATCGTATTTTTCCGCGTCTTCATTTTGTATGTGTGGCGTGCAGCTATTGCAAAACATCTTTAACAGCTCGCCGTGCATATGGACCGTGTTGCGGCTGCCTGCGCGCTCGTGCAAATTGTCGATGTTTTGTGTGATGAGTAAAACCTCACCGCCATTAACAATGGGCCACTTCTCTTCCAGCTCGGCTAGAGCCTTATGGGCAGCATTGGGCTTGATCTCCGGTGATAAGAGCGTGCTGCGGCGCATATTGTAGAAATTTTGTACCAGGGCGGGATTCCTTGCGAAGGCCTCTGGCGTGGCAACGTCTTCGACGCGGTGGTTTTCCCACAGGCCATCGGCGGCGCGAAAGGTCTGTATCCCGCTTTCCGCGGAGATTCCCGCGCCGGTCAGGATAACGATATTGCAGTTGGGCTTTATGTGATTTTCTATGTTCATAATGATGAAAATGGCAGAAAAAAGGTTTTTTCTCCAGCCCCCAATTTTCCATCTTGCCGATTTGAATAAACGGGTGTAGTGTGACTTTGTTGTAAGTATTGCGGTTTTAGCGCTTATCGGCTTTTTAGCATGATTATCAAAGGTTTCGCGGACTGTAATACAAAATTGTAGAAAACGTATAGGCGTGCTATCAGCGCCGCCCTAACCCGTTGAGGTTATTGGGCAGGCTGCACACGCAAAATGGAGATAAATATGACTAAGCGTATGCTAATCGACGCAACCCATGATGAAGAAACACGGGTTGCCGTCGTTGACGATAACAATAATCGTCTTTTGGAATTTGACTATGAAAGTAAATTCCGCAAACCCCTCAAAGGCAGTATATTCCTTGCTAAAGTAACCCGCGTGGAGCCTTCGCTTCAGGCGGCTTTTGTTAATTTTGGCGGCAATCGTCACGGCTTTTTGCCGTTCTCGGAAATTCACCCCGATTATTACCGTATTCCGATTTCAGACCGTGAAGCTCTGTTGGCAGAGCAAGAGCAAATGCTGGCCGAGGAAGAAGAGCGCGAAGAAGCCGAAGACCTGAAAGGTGCCGGTAAAAATGATCAAAGCGATGACGCGAATGATCAAAATGACGATGAAGACGATGACGTTGATGAAATAGAAGAAATCAACAGCGAAGGGTCTGAAATCGCCGGCGATGATGAAGATGATCAGGATGAAAAATCATCCGGCAAGACATCGTCCAAAAAACCATCAGGCCGGGGCCGCAAGAAAAAAGACGACACCGAAGGCGAGCAAAGCGCATCCTCTGAAAATGATGAGAGCGATGAGCCCGACGATGAAGCCAACGGCAACAAAGCCGAGAGCGAAAACGGCGAAGATGATGATGGCGAGAACAAGGGCAACCGTCGCGGCGGTGGTCGTTATAACAACAATCGCCGTGGAGGCCGTGGTGGCCGCAATAATAATCGCCGCGGTGGTGGGAATAATAATGGCGGTGGAAGACGTGCTGCGCACCGCTCCCGTCAGGTTGAAGTTCTTGGCGGCACCGAATATGAAGACGAGGAGGGCGGTAAGGCCTCTGATCGTTTCCGTTACAACTTACGCCGTCAGTATAAAATTCAGGAAGTCATCAAGCGTGGCCAGATCATGCTTATTCAGGCTTCTCGTGAAGAGCGCGGCAATAAAGGCGCGGCTGTCACGACTTATCTATCCTTGCCGGGCCGTTATGGCGTTTTGATGCCAAACAGCCCGCGTGCAGGCGGTGTCAGCCGAAAGATCGCAAAATTCGAAGATCGCCAGCGCATGCGCTCGACTTTGAAAGAGCTGGATGTGCCAAAAGGTATGTCGGTTATTTTGCGCACAGCCGGTGTGACCCGTACAAAAACCGAAATTAAGCGCGACGTCGATTATTTGATGCGCCTTTGGGATGATATCCGCGAACGTACCTTGCAATCATCCGCCCCTGCCTTGATTTATGAAGAGGCTGATTTGATCAAACGCGCCGTGCGCGACCTTTACACGCGCGATGTGGAAGAAATTCATGTCTCGGGCGATGAAGGGTTCGATGCGACGAAGAAATTCATGAAAATGATGATCCCGTCCCATGTGAAAAAGGTGAAGGAATATAAGGACGAGAAAGTGCCTTTGTTCCACCGTTATCGCGTGGAAAACCAAATTGCCGAGATCAATGAGACATCAGCAAAATTGAAATCGGGCGGGTATCTTGTGATTAACCCGACAGAGGCCTTGGTCTCTATCGACGTCAACTCGGGCCGCGCAACGAAAGAGCGCCATATCGAGGAAACCGCGTTAAACACCAATATGGAGGCCGCCGAAGAGGTGGCCCGCCAGTTGCGCTTGCGTGATTTGGGCGGTTTGGTCGTGATCGACTTTATCGATATGGAAGACCGCCGCAACAATGCAAAGGTTGAGCGTAAACTCAAGGAATCCTTGTCAGGTGATCGTGCGCGTATCCAAATTGGGCGTATCTCGTCATTCGGTTTGCTGGAGCTATCGCGCCAGCGTTTGAACCCAAGCTTGACTGAAGCCCAATATGATGTGTGTAAACATTGTGAAGGCCGCGGCGTTGTCCGCAATGCCGATTCTACCTCGATCATGCTTTTGCGTGGTTTGGAAGAAGAAGGTATCAAAGGCCGCGCGGCACAGTTGATTGTGCATGTATCCAGCGAAGTTGCGCTTTATATGCTGAACAACAAGCGTAAAAATCTGGACGAGATCGAGCGCCGTTACGGCTTTATGGTTCTTCTGCGCACGGATGATACGCTGGGTTCTGATAAATTCCGTATCGAGGTCGCGCGTCCAACCGAAGAATACACCGCTGATGAAGCGCCGAAGCAGGAAGAACAATCTTCTAACTCATCGTCCTCGTCTTCTGATGACAATAATAATGATGATGATCGCAACAATAAGCGTAAACGTGGTCGCCGCGGCGGCCGTGGGCGTGGTGGTCAAAAAGGTCGCAATAATAACCGCGATGATGACGATCAGAATAACGACAATCAAAGCGGCAATGATAATTCCGATAAACCCTCATCAAAACCTTCGGATCAGGATGATGATAGTGCGGATAATAAAGACCGCAACGCGCAAAATAAGCGCGGTGGCCGCAGATCGGCGTCTTCGAAAAAGAATGAAGATCAAATGGTCGATGTGAAATCTGATTCTGCCCCGCAGAATAAAGACACGGATACTAAGGCCGAGGAGGACAAATCTTCCAAACCGAAGCCTGCGCCGCGTGGCCGCAAGAAGAAAGAGGATGCTGACGCTCCTTCCGATAAGGTTGATGCGAAAAGTAAATCAGATGAGAAGGTTGATACAAAAACCAAGGATGTAGCCGAAGAAAAGCCAAAGAGAAAGGTTGCGGCCAAGTCCAAGGCGGCGCCTGAGAAATCTGCCGACAAGGAAGAAAAACCTGCCGCCAAGAAGGCACCGGCCAAGTCCGCATCGAAGAAGAAGGAAGACGATAAGGCCGTAAAGGTTCCTAAAGCGTCCAATGATTCCGATGATGAGAAGAATAAAGTTGACCCTGCCAAGTTCGAAAAGGTCAACGAGCCACCCAAGGCCAAAAAAAAAGGCTGGTGGAACAAGCTGGTTGATTAAATCAGCGGATTAATATTTTGAGATTATAAAAGGCCTGCGAAGTTATCTTCCGCAGGCCTTTTTGATTTTGTGGATGCTTTAGAGCGGCGTCATTGCAGGCGACCTAAGCGGTGTCGCGGTAATAGGGCAACTGCAATGGATTGCCGTATTGGCTTTTGCTTTCGCGCAATGATGTAAATTATGTATTCGGTATGTGCTAGATTGCTACCGCACTATCGCACGAGCAGAACCTGATAAAAGAAATTATCGCCGCCGCTGATCTGACAGCCTGCGCTGTGGCCGCCGGAGTTTTCAATGACCTGCGTATTGGCGTAGGTGCCCGCAAAATCCGTAAAATCAACGGTGGTATCATCCGCGCCTTGTGTGACACCCAAAACGCGGTTGATTTGGTTACAGTAACTATCATTTACATCTTCTAGCACCAGAATAAGGTCGGCGGCGCTTGTGCCGATGTTTTGCACATTATTTCTTGCCACATATTTCCAATCCGCGCCGCTGGTGCTAATCCCGCTTGGCGGGGCTTGTGGGCTAATGCCGCCGCCTTCGACATGAAAGACAAGGCAGTAATTGCTTGTGCAATTTGAATTGTAAAATTCTCCAGCATCGGGGGAAGTGCTATCATTTGTGTCACTATTTAAGTTTTGATAAAAGCTGAGATCGCTTTCTGATATTCCATTCATTTTCATGGTCTGCACGGCGGTTTCCACGCCCTTGACGTAGCGCATCATCTGGCTGATTTTTATGCGCTGCTGTTCGATACTACCGGTTTGGTCAACATTCGAGCCGGATCGGCTGAGTACAGCTGTTAAAAGGCCGATCAGAACAATGGCAATCAGGATAAACCATAAGGCGTTGCCACGCTCGGATTGTCTGGATTTTTTGTTTTTTGGGTTTAGGCTGCGCGTATTGAATATCATACACTTATTATACGGCTTTTGATTTCGTCGCGCCAGCCTCATTTGAACGCAGCCAGTTTTTGATGCGCTGGCAGGCCTCGCGCATATTATCTGCTGATCCTGCGTATGACATACGGATGAATTGGTGGCCGCGCTTGCAATCGAAATCCAGGCCTGCCGTGGCAGACACCCCTGCTTCTTCGACGAGACGGCGGCAGAAATCTTCGCTGTTATCGGTATATTCACTGACATCGACATAAAAGTAAAACGCGCCGTCGCCTTTTGAGAGCTTGGTTAAGCCGGCATCAGGAAGCATGTCGCGCAAAATATCGTGATTTTCTTTATAGCTGGCGACATA
>CAXBAL010000068.1:0-9280 GCA_963973475.1 uncultured Micavibrio sp. | reverse complement strand
CAGTGGAGGGTGTGCGTCCCTATACCCCGCTGGAGCTGGCCGGATACAATATTTATATCCGCGAGGGCTGCTATAACTGTCATTCCCAGCAAATCCGCCCGCTGCGGGATGAGGTTGTACGCTATGGGCATTATTCACTGGCCGCAGAGAGCATGTACGACCACCCGTTTCAGTGGGGATCAAAGCGCACAGGGCCTGATCTGGCACGTGTGGGCGGGAAATATTCCGATGAATGGCATGTCGCGCATTTGGTCGAGCCGCGCGATCTGGTGCCGGAATCGATTATGCCGTCTTATGGATTTTTGGCCAAACGCGCTGTAAAGCTCCATGATATTGACAATCATATGACATCATTACGCGCCGTAGGCGTTCCTTATTCGGACGAAATGATAAAGATGGGTGAAAAGGATGCCGCCGTGCAAGCAATTGGAGTTGCCCGTACGGATATATCCGGTCTGCAATCCCGCTATGGTGAGAAAGTTAATGCCCGTAACTTTGATGGTAATCCGAAAATGATTTCCGAGATGGACGCGCTGGTGGCGTATCTGCAGGTGCTGGGCACCATGGTGGATTTCGAAGCCGCGAAAGATGTGGAAGGAGCCGAATAATGAAAGAGATATTTGCCAATCCCGCGATGGGTCTGCTGGGTTTGCTGTTCTTCTTCGCATTTTTCTGCGCTGTGCTGCTCTGGGTTCTGCGTCCGGGTGCCAAGAAGAAATACAAACAAGATGCCGAAATACCTTTTAAAGAGGACAAAGAAGTATGAACGATGATCATGATAAAAAAGATGTCGATGAGGTTAGCGGCGTCGAGACCACCGGCCATAGCTGGGACGGGCTAAAAGAGTTGAATAACCCGCTGCCGCGCTGGTGGGTCTGGGTTTTTGTTGTCTCTATTATCTGGTCAATCTGGTATTTCGTGGTCTATCCCGCATGGCCTGTACCGGGCGGCGCAACGGAAGGCACATCGGGCTATACCCAGTATAAAGAACTTGCCGAGAGCCAACAGGAGATTATAGAGCGCCAAGCCGCCTATCTGGAGCGATTTGAAGATGCGTCTTTGGGCGATATTATGGCTGATCCTGAATTATATGCTTTTGCAGTGGCGGGCGGGAAATCTGCTTTCAAGGACAATTGCGCAACCTGTCACGGCACGGGCGGGGAAGGCGGCAAGGGGTATCCCAATTTGAATGATGATGATTGGCTTTGGGGCGGAAAACTGGCCGACATTCATCAAACACTGCAATACGGAATTCGCGCCGATAGCTATGAGACGCGTTTGTCCCAGATGCCCGCTTTCGGACAGGAAAAGCTATTGCAACGTGAAGATATCGACGCCGTTGTGGAGTATGTGATCAGCTTGTCTAAGGGCGAAGCTGCCAACGCAGAAAGCCGCGGCTTTCAGTTATTCCAGCAAAATTGCGCATCTTGCCACGGCGCCGATGCAAAAGGCGATACCGAGTTCGGCGCGCCGAATTTAACCGATGCCATCTGGCTTTATGGCGGTAGTCATGAAGAGATATTCCGTACGGTCTATTATTCCCGCAACGGCATGATGCCTGCATGGAAGGGGCGTTTGGATGAAAACACGATCAAAGCGCTAAGTGTTTATATTCACCAATTGGGCGGCGGTTTGCCTGATGAGCTGAAGCCCGATGAGGGCTTAAGGAATCCGGCAACGCCTGAATCACCGGAATACGAGAAAACGCAGGATATCGAGATCGGGGAGGAGGCTATAGAGCCGCAGCCCGAAGCACCGATCGCCAAAGAGATAGAGCAAAATCTCGAACAACATGAATAGAGAGCGTTAAGGCATGCTGCAATATTTTGCCAAGCAGGAGAAAATCTACCCCAAGCGGGTTTGGGGGAAATACCGCAAGCTGAAATGGGCGGCGATGATTATTACGCTTGGCATTTATTATCTGGTGCCCTTTATCCGCTGGGACCGCGGCCCCAATGCGCCTGATCAGGCTGTGTTGATTGATCTGGAAGGGCCTAGAGCCTATTGGTTCTGGATCGAGATCTGGCCGCAGGAGGTTTATATCCTGACCGGAATTCTCATTCTGGCCGCGATCGCGCTTTTTTTTATTACATCTTTGTTTGGCCGCGTCTGGTGCGGGTATTTCTGCCCGCAAACGGTCTGGACGGATTTATTTGTCTGGGTGGAGCGCATTGTGCAGGGCGATCGCAATGCCCGTAAAAAGCTGCAGGAAGGGCCGTGGAGTTTCGAGAAAATTCGCAAGATTGCAACAACGCATTTTATCTGGCTGGTGATTGCGTGGTGCACCGCTGGTTCCTTCGTGCTTTATTTCAATGATGCCCCCACTCTGGTGCAGAGCTTTTTCGAATTTGATGTCTCGCCTACTGTATTGGCATTTATTATCGGCCTAACAGGCAGTACCTATTTAATGGCGGGGTTTGCGCGGGAACAGGTTTGCACCTATATGTGCCCCTATGCCCGCTTTCAATCGGCGATGTTTGATAAAGATACGCTGCTGATCGGCTATGATGTGGATCGTGGAGAGCCGCGCGGCAAGCATAAAAAAGGCGAGAGCTGGGAAGGGCGCGGCGATTGCATCAACTGCTCGCTCTGCGTTCAGGTTTGTCCGATGGGCATTGATATTCGCGATGGGCTGCAGATGGAATGCATTGCCTGCGGCCTCTGCGTGGACGCCTGTAACGGGGTGATGGATCAGGTGGATCGCCCGCGCGGTTTAATCCGCTATGACACCGAAAACCACATGCGCGCCGAGGTCAAAGGCGGTATCGAGAAATTTAAATTCTTACGCCCGCGCACGATTTATTACGGCTCTGTTATTGCGCTGGTGGGGGCGATTATGCTCTATGCGCTTATTTTCCGTAGCCCGCTGGAGTTGCATGTCTTGCATGACCGTAATCCTGTGTTTACCACATTGTCCGGCGGAGAAATTCGTAATGGCTATACGATAAAAATTTTGAACAAAACCCATGAGTTTCAGACCTATGCTTTAAGCCTTGAGGGTCTTGAGAACTTCAGTATCGCGGTCAAAGCCGCGGGAGATGTAAGCGCAAATGAACTTAGCGTTCCTGCTGATAGTGTCGGGTCTTACCACGTGCTTGTCAGCGCCGATATCGACCCTGCCGCGCCGCGCAAAATCCGCTTTATCCTGCAAGCGCAGGGCGCTGATATGGATGACAGCTATGACGCGAAATTTATTACGAAGAGGGATGAACGATGAGCGAAACAGCCATAAACAAGCCTCTGAATGGATGGTGGGTCTTTGCGGCCTTTTTCCTGTTTTTTGCCGTTATCGTGCTGGTGAATTCGGTATTTATTACCATGGCACTGCGCAGCCATAGCGGTGTTGTAACCGAGGATGCCTACCGTAAGGGCTTAACCTATAACGAAACGCTGCAGCAAGCCCGCAATCAGCCCGCTATGAGCAGCGCGTTTCATTTTAAGGATAATATCGTCTATTGGAGTTTGAGCGGTAAAGACAATCAACCCATTGAAAACGCAGACATAACCGCAAAATTCCAGCGCCCTGTGAAAGACGGTGATGATTTTACTGCCCGGTTGCACCCTTCAGGAAACGGCGTATATTCAAGTGAGGTCGAGTTTCCTGTAAAAGGATCATGGAAAGTTATATTGAGCGCAAAATGGGACGACAAAACATATCAGACAACGCAAGAGTTGATCGTTCCGTAAATATGGGCGGCTACAGCACATTGGCGCAAAAGGGATTGTCCGGTGAATACGAGCTTTCCGTGCTGGTGAGCGGGGTACATTGCGCGGGCTGCATTCAGAAAATAGAATCCAGATTGGCCAAAGATGAGGCGATCACCAAGGCGCGGTTGAATTTTTCAACCGGACGGCTGGTGATGGGCTGGGAAGGCGATAAAGAGCGCGCCGATGAATTTGTCGCGCTGGTCGAAAATCTTGGCTATGGCGTTAAACCGTATGATCCGCGCACGGAAGCCGACGAGACGCAAAAGCAGGAAAAATTTCTGTTGTTATGTCTCGGCGTGGCCGGATTTGCGATGGGCAATATCATGCTGATCTCTGTGGGGTTGTGGAGCGCGGAAGGCGAGGCGATGGGTATTGCCACGCGCGAGCTGTTTCATTGGCTCTCCGCTCTCATTGCTATTCCGGCGGTACTGTTTTCCGGTCGCCCGTTTTTTCGCTCGTCGCTGAAGGCCTTGCGCGGCGGGCATACGAATATGGATGTACCGATCTCGCTTGCTCTTGTGCTGGCGACATCCATGAGCGTGTGGGAGATTTTCAAGCACGGCGAGCATGTCTATTTTGATAGCGCTGTCATGCTCATGTTCTTCCTTTTGATCGGGCGGTATCTGGATTTTCGCGCGCGTAAAAATGCCCGCTCCAGTGCCACCGATTTGCTGAGCACCTTGAGCGGTTTTGCCAATGTGCTGGGGGAGGATGGGATAATACAGCGAATGGCGATCCGTGATTTGCGCGAGGATATGATTGTCCAGATCGCGGCGGGAGAAAAGCTGCCTGTTGATGGCATTGTCGAGCGCGGGGAGAGCACGCTTGATACTTCGCTCGTTACGGGCGAGACGATGCCGCGCGAGATTAAAGCAGGCGCGCAAGTCTATGCCGGGACGCTGAATTTGAGTGCGCCGATCACTGTGCGGGTTGAAAAGGCCGCCGAAGATTCCCTGTTGGCCGATGTGGTGCGCCTGATGGAACAGGCGGGGCAGGGGCAAGCCGCCTATGTGCAAATCGCCGACCGCGCGGCCAAGCTTTATACACCTGTTGTGCATTCGCTGGCGGCCATTACCTTTTTGGGCTGGATATTTCTGGGCGGGATTGAATGGCAAGACGCGCTCTTAATCGCAGTGACCGTTTTGATTATCACCTGCCCATGCGCCTTGGGTTTGGCCGTTCCGGTGACACAAGTTCTGGCAACGGGGCGGTTGTTCAAAAAGGGCATATTGGTCAAATCCGGTGACGCGTTGGAGCGGCTCTCGAAAATCAATATGGCGATCTTTGATAAAACCGGCACGCTGACGCTGGGTAAGCCTGCATTGCAGGGTGAATACGATCAAGGCACTTTGCAAATGGCGGCCTCGCTTGCGTCCCAAAGCGCGCACCCGCTTTCCAAGGCTATAGTAAATGCTTATGACGGCGCGCTTATAAACATTGAAAATATTGAAGAAATTTCGGGACAGGGGCTTCAGGGAATATACAAAGGTCAAGTGGTAAAGCTGGGCAGCCGCAAATGGTGCGGTGTAGAAGGGGAAAGCCAAAGCAATGATTTGGAGCTCTGGTACAGAAAAGGCGGAGATGAGCCTATTCGGTTTATTTTACAAGATATACTGCGCAAGGATGCCAAGGCTGTATTGGAAAAGTTCAATGAGGATAAAGTAGAGACCATTTTGTTGTCAGGTGATAGGGAGGCCGTTGCAAAAGATATGGCCGCCGCCAGCGGTATCGAGACCTATTATGCCGAAAAGAAACCCACTGAAAAGTTCGACATACTGGAAGACTATAAAGCCAAAGGTCATTCGGTTTTAATGGTGGGCGATGGATTGAACGATGCGCCCGTTCTGGCCGCCGCCGATGTGTCTATTGCGCCCGGAACGGCGATTGATATGGCGCAAAATGCCGCCGATATTGTCTTTATGGGTGAAAATCTGGGCCCTGTTTACGAGGCCTATGAGATCGCCAAACTCTCGCAAAAATTGGTGCGGCAGAATTTTGCGCTGGCGATTGTTTATAATATTTGTGTCATACCGATGGCGGTGGCCGGCATGGTAACGCCTATGATTGCCGCGCTGGCTATGTCGGGTTCCTCTTTGGTTGTAATCGCCAATTCATTCCGTATAAAGTGGCGCGCATGAATATTCTTTTGTTTCTTATTCCTATCGCATTGATCCTTGGCCTTATCGGGCTGGGCGCGTTTGTCTGGGCGTTGAAATCAGGGCAGTATGAAGACCTTGATGGCGCCGCCCAGCGCATTTTGATGGATGAAGAAGACGATAGTAACCCGAATTGATAGAAATCAATTCGCCGCCCCCCTTTTCATGAGATGCTTTTAACCAGAATTATTAATCTCTTTTCGAAAGGAACTCTCATGAAACATTATACTAAAATAGCCTTGATGGCCGGCGTGGCGCTGATCGGTTTTTCTGAACTGGCTGTGGCGAAAGACCTTGGCGATGGTCCTTGGGCGAAAGAACGCTTCCAAATTCGTTTGCGCGGTATCGGCGTCATGCCGGAAGATGGCGGAAACACCACTATCGGCGGTAAGCCTGATGCACAAAATGCATTTGTGCCCGAGGTCGATTTGACTTATTTCCTAAGCCAGAACTGGGCGCTGGAGCTTATCGCGGCTACATCTCCGCATGATCTGAAATTAAAAGGCAGCGCCATTGGTGATGTTGATCTTGGCGATAGCTGGGTTCTGCCACCCACTTTGACGCTGCAATACCATTTCACGCCCGACAATAAATTCAGCCCCTATCTGGGCGCAGGCGTAAATTACACCCTACCTTATGCAGAAGACGCGGCAGGCGGTATCGTGACCGATCTGGAGGCCGATGGCAGCTTTGGTTATGCGCTTCAGGCTGGTTTTGATTACTGGATGGATGACCATTGGGGTTTGAACCTTGATGTCAAAAAAATCTGGGTGGATGTTGATGCCTCCGTCAATAACGGCGCTATTACTGGCGAGGTTGAACTGGACCCATGGGTGGTGGGCGCCGGTGTATCCTATAGATTTTAAGGATAAGATGAAAAAATGCGGCGCTTGATGTGCCGCATTTTTTCATTTCGTAGAGCTTTAAATCTAGCTTACATGCCACCTGATATCGTCAGATCATCAAGGCGCATAGTTGGAATTGAGCTTGAATGTCTTGGATGCGGCAATTGAGGCGTATCATTGGCAAGAACGACCTTCATAAACATATCCTTTAGATTTCCGGCCACAACAAAACCTGATACGGCATCTTTAGTAACCTTACCGTCCTTGATTTTATGTCCGTGGGCCTGACGGGAGTGCGAGCCGTTGTTGACATCGGCCGTTCCACCGTTAAAACCTTCCACATAGATACCGTCTTTGATGTCGGCCATGAGCTCATCCGGTGTTTTATCGCCGGGCATAACGCAAATATTTGTAGTGCCTGAGTTACGGCCAATCGGGGCAATACCCAGTTCGCGTGATTCCTGCAGGCCAACATTATATGATTTCAAAATACCATCTTCGATAAAGGTGATCGGGTCTTGTTTCATACCTGCGCTATCCACTGTGCCGGAGCGCAAGCCGCGCTTGATGGTTGGGTCATCAACAATTGTGACGCCTTTGTTCATAACCTGTTTGCCGATTTTATCTTTCAGGAAGCTTCTATCCTGATAGATAGATGTGCCGTCTATTGCCTGAAATACCGAGCCAATAAGAGTAGCCGCGGCGGCAGGGGACAAAATTATCGGCATGGAGCCGGTTTTGGGCAAAGATGAGCTCAAACGGGACAAAGCGTTTTCTGCGGCCATACGGCCTGTGACTTTTGGGCACGCCATATCAGAGAAATGCGTAGCCATGCTGCCCTCGTGGTCGATTTCCATACCATTGGCATCTGCCGCAACGATTTGGCCGTGCGCCTGATAGCCTGTGCCGTTATCATAGATTTCCAAGCCATTGGTGGCTTTTGTATAAAGATGCGACATGCTTTTTGAAACACTGACCGAGCGCGTTCCTTTGATGCCGGGAACCGATAACGCCTCTTGTTCCATATCAATGGCATATTGTACCAATTGGCCTTCATCAACCGGGGTAACGTCGTAACTATCAAGATCATAATCCGGCCCTTTATATATAAGGGATGGGTCAGGTAAAGCTTTGCTGGGGTTCTCCGGTGCCAGTTTGATGGCCTTCATATTCTCGAGCATCGCTTCTTTAAGCAGCGCCTCGTCGAGCGTGTTCAATGAAAAACTCAAGAATCTGTCGCCGGAATAAAGGCTTACACCCACGCCGCAACTTTTACCGGATGATGAGGTTGAAACTTTGCCTTTTTCAATTTCAAATTCAACTTGATCACTTAAGCTGACCGTTACTTTTGCATCGGTAATATTAAATTGCGCGCCATCATTCGTGGCATAATCAAGAAGGCTTTGCACCAAAGGCTTCACTTCGTTTAGAAATTCTTGTTTTGTGTTCGACATTTTTTATCTCCTGAATCTGGGCTGGCTTTATGGTTGTGGCGCGTCTGAGCTGCTTCCGCCAACCGTCATATTGGATACCTTGATAGTAGGTTGGCCGCAGCTGACGATGACGCTTTGTCCGTCTTTGCCGCAGACGCCTGCGCTTCTCTCGATTTCCAGATCATTACCGACCATATTGATGTCTTTCAGGACAGTCAGGCCGTCACCAACAAGGGTCGCCCCTTTGACAGGCTCGCAAATTTCGCCGTCGCGTATGCGCCAAGCCAGGGTTGCGTTCATGTTGAATTTTCCGGATGTAATATCAACCTGTCCGCCGCCCATATCGGAAATATACAAGCCATCTTTGACGGATTTGATAATATCTTCGGGGTCATGTGTGCCGTTGGCAAAATAAGTATTGGTCATGCGGGGCATAGGGAGGTGGCGGTAGCTCTGGCGGCGACCGTTTCCTGTTGGCTCCACGCCCATCAGCATTGCGTTCTGGCGATCCTGCATATAGCCCATCAGAACGCCGTTCTGGATTAATATATTTTGCTGTGAAGGCGCGCCTTCATCGTCGAAGTGAATACTGCCGCGTTCGCCCGCAAGATCACCTTGGTCGACAATCGTCACTTCCGGTGAGGCTACAAGTTGGCCGACTTTTCCGCTGTAGACAGAAATATCGCGGCGGTTGAAATCGCCTTCAAGGCCGTGGCCTACGGCTTCATGCAAAAGCACGGCGCCCCAACCCGGTGCCATTACAATGTCCATGATTCCCGATGGCGCTTCATCGGCAATAAGAAGAGTTTCGGCAACCTTCAAGGCTTTTCTTGCCTTACCTTCCCACGCATTTTTATTAAAAACATCCTTACAGCCGCCGCGACCACCGATTAAGGCGGCGCCTGTCTCTGTATTACCGTTTGCATCTTTTACGCTTATGCTGATGTGAAGGGAGGCTGAGGGTACGCTATCGGTCATGCTCTCGCCTTTGGCATTGATAATATGAGTGTCTTTGGACGAGGCGGAATACCCCACACTGACATTGGTCACATTCGGGCTGAGTGAATATGCAAAGGTCTCTATCTCGTCAATCGCCTTTATTTTTTCTTCGATGGTCATGCCCGCCATTGGATCATCA
>CAXBAL010000067.1:0-9335 GCA_963973475.1 uncultured Micavibrio sp. | reverse complement strand
GCAGCATGCGCCTGTCCACTGGCAAGAATGCCCATAGTCATAGCGGCGCCGACACTGTAATACTGTTTTCTAATGTTAATCATAAGTTTAATCTCCTCTACAAGTTAAATAGCTTACTATCTTAATAGTATCACAAAATTATGGTTGTGACAAATTTTTGTCACAATTATGTCATAATTGTGTCCAAATTTTTTAGAAAGTTACGCCGACAGCCGTTATGCTGAGGGTTTGCTGAACGGCCGATAGGATTGGCCCCAGATTAATTGCGAGCGCCCCGCCGATAACATGGGTCGCGCCAGCCATTAAAGAAGCTTGCTGGCCACCTTCTGCAACATCACGAATAATAAACCATCCGCGAATAAAGCTTATAAGGCCCACCACGATCATAAATTGTAATATGGTCGCAATAATAATTTCGGCATGTTGGGTTTCATCCGCTGTCATACCGGTTGTGTAGGTGAGCGCTGCATCTGTTTCTGTTGTACCGCTGGTAAAACTGATCGTGGCGGTAAAAAATTCGACCAAGCGGTTAATAGAGATAAGAATACCGCCTGTTAAAAAAGTCATAATGGTGCCCAGACCGCCCGGTCCGCGTGCGCCATCTTGTGCGCTCTTCATAAGGCGCGTAATACCGATCATTATAAAAATCAGTCCGGCAAGAAAGGCAAAAAATCCAAATAGCAAATGTGCAGGCGCCATAATATCCTGCATAAAACAGGCCATCGCCATATCAAGAGCAAGAGGATCGGCGCCGCTACAAGCTGCCTGAACATCTCCCGCGTGTGTCCAGCCGGAGAACAAATTAGTGCCAGCGCCCAAAAAGGCGTCACCGCCGGTTATGGTGGCCTGTACGATACCTGCAATAAATGGCAGGGCAAAAAATGCACCTGCCGCGATCAGGCGGCTTACGCCTTCCCAAACTGGTGTTTGTTGCGGATTGAGAACGTGATCTCGTATTTTCAATAGCGCCCATACGCCGATGACAAGCCCGAATAGATAAGAAAGCGCAGTCAAAAACGCCGTACTTGCACCGGTTGCGCCAATGAAATTACATACGGTTGCGCCAATGCCGTCTGCGGTCATACCCGTAATATCACCGCAAGTGCTTGATCCGTCAGGTGCAAAGGCAGATTCTAGATAACTGCCGCTTGTGGGCAAGACAGTATTAATAACACCGGTAATGCCGCCCCCTCCTGTGATGGTATTTTCTACGGCAAAGTAAATAGTAGGTAGAGCGAAAAGGGCGCCACCAATAAGCAAGCGGATTATGCCTTCCTTTAATTCAATTCTATCGGGATTTTCGACATGTTCTTTCACTTTTAAAATACCAACAACGCATGACACCACACCAAGCAAATATGCAAGGCCGGTTATCAAGCCAGGAAGATTTGATATTCCATCAATAATGTTTTCGAACAATGTGTTGATGACATCGCCGCCGCCCGTATATAGGGCGGTAATGCCGCTAAGGGAGCCCGTATACCCTTCTATTTGTGGGTGCAAGCCATACTCCGCAAGGAATCCAGGCCCCATAATTGTGCGAAGAGCAGATTCTAATACAATTGGTAAAGCCAGCAGGGCGCCACCGGCAACAAATCTTACTAAAGGAACGCGGAGCGGTGTTTGGTTCGGGTTTTCAACGTGCTCGCGAACCTTGAGAATGCCTGTAATACCGAAAAGTAAAGCCAGAAGGTAACTAATACCGGTAATTAGGCCGGGAATGAGGCTGGCGGAAGTAGTAATATTCTCGCCCACATCATCTATTGTGGTCGCGCCAGCAAGTGCAGCATCAGGTACAATAAGGAGTAAGGTCGCACACAGCGCGCCTGTAAGATATAAATATAATTTTTTTGAATATAACATCCGTTTACTCCACCCTTATAATATTACCCTACTTCGTAAAATAATCTAATAATATTAAGCCGTAATATCGACCGGCAACCCCTAAGGGCGCAATTTATCTAAAATACAATACGTCTTAATATTATCGTGAATAAAGGTAAAATCTTAGTTAAGAAACGCGCAGAACCTATTGTTTTATCGATCCATTGGTGCCTTTTACAACCCAAATGCCATTTTCCAGTGCGATAGATTGAATCTTTCCTATACCCTGAAGGGTGTCGCCTGCCTCAATAACCTGTACGTCTTTAGAGCCGATAATACCAATATAGGCGCGTCCTGGTTGGGCCGCACGTAGTTCCCATTTTGGTTTAATTTCAGTATTGACGCTCGCTCTTGCCGGTGGCTTGGATACGGGCGCCGGTGTAGATGGTTTTTTAGCAACGGCTCTAGGCGTCTCGGCAACCGGGGGTGGTGCCGCCGCTGTTGCTCGGTTTTCAAGCGCTTCCAATGAATTCCGTGCGCTTTCCAGATCACGCTCTCTGACCGAGAGCTGCTGTTTCAGAGCTTCAATCTGAGAGTTTAACTGTGCAATCGCGGAATCTTTATCACTTAAATTATCTTCAAGGGCGCTAATTTTTTCTTCATACTGTGATACATCGGCTTCGGATGCAGCGCCGGCAACCATATTGGTATCAGAGAAATCTGGAGTAGTCTGTGTATCTGGCATACTTACCGTAGTATCATCGGAAGCCAAGCCAAGCTCTGCTGCTTCTTCAGATGGAATACCGATATCGGCAACCGGATCGGTGGTTTCATCAGATGATATTTGCGGAGGTTCGAATAGACCGGAATCCTGACCAGCAGGACTGCTGTCTACGGCCTCTATCGCATTATTTTCAATATCTGCGAGAGATAAAGGCTGTTCGGATGTATTTGAACTTGTATCGGGCGCTTCGTCTAAGCCTAGAGAATCCAGAGGAACAGTGGATTCCTCCTCCGTTACCTGTAGACCCGGCATGGGAGTAAGTACCCCATCTTGCGCGAAAGTTTCATCTTGTGGCTCATCGGCAGGGGGCTGGGCAAACATGCCATCAGAATCGAGACCGCTAGCAGTGCCGTTATCAATAACGTTGGCCTCGCGAACATCTTGCGTGTAATCCGGGTTAAACTCCTCCTCCGTGGGGGAGGCCATAGGTGCCGGCATAGGAAGCGTATCTTCGGCAATATCCAGTCCGGTATCGGCGGATGCCATGTCGTCAATCGGCATTTGTTGTGGAACAGGGGCATTACCCGATCCGCCGCTTTGCATGAAATAGAAGCCGCCGGCACCGAGCGCAACTACGCCAATAGCCAAAGGCAGAATGATTTTAGGGGACAGTTTGGAGGTACCGCCTTTTTTCAAAGCTTTATTAGAACCCATATTAGAAGAGTCTTCATCGCCCCAATCTTCATCAGAAAAGTCGTCATCTTCAGGGAAATCATCACCTAGATCGTCGGCGATGAGGTCATCGTCGGCATTATTCAGATCCGAGGCGCTATCGTCTGCAGGGTTATCAAGATCATCTAAATCATCATCATCAAAATCCTCGAAGTCCAAGTCTTCGAAATCATCTTCATTGATTTTATCGTCCTGCATAGGGATCACCATTTTATTATAATTGGGGTTGGTTTGTTTAATAGTCTTCTTCTGTCATCGGCCTTGTCATCGGCGCAAGGAACAGCAAGCCCATCGGTGTGCCCGCGTGTATAATCACGAGGGTTTCGACGTTCTCATTCATTTCTTCAATAATTTCACTCAGTTGAGAACCGGCCTCTTCGATACCGGAGGCAAGCTGCTCCTTCAGATCGGTTTCTTCGGTTTCCTGTATAGCAAAGTTACCCGTTAAAACCACATCGGTTCTGCCTGTTTCGGCGATAGCCTCGGCTGCCCCCTCTATGAACGCCGCAGCAGTCGGCAAGATAATGCGGCGGAAATAGCGGTGATTCACTTCGGTCGCCATACCCGGCAAAGTTGTCGCGGGGTCCAGCGCAATGGTATCAATATCATAGGAAATGCCGTCTAGAATAACCGTATCAAAACGTAAGCTCATCAAGTCGTTCTCGACCGTGAATTGCCCCAATATACGGCTGCCGGACAGTGGGCCGGAAACGATCTGGCCTAACACAGGACCAGGAATATCCGAATTGGCCTCTGTGATAATTTGGGCATATGCCACCTCACCGGCCGGCACGATAATTATTTCCTGCTCCTCTTCATCCATTACCGCACTACTTTCGGCGGCTGCGGCTTCCATTTTCTCGCGCTCGGCTTCGGCTATATTTTTAAGGAAATCTGGGTCTGTAATGTCCTGCGCATCAACTATGAAACCGCCCTGACGTTCCAATACGGACTGCATTTGCGCCTGCATGGCCTCGGCAAGCGCATTTACCGCCTCGGCATGGCTGTTATCGTCAGGAAGGGAGGTGGGCTCAATAACCTGACGATTACCGATTTCTTCTTGAAGGCGCTCATCTTGCAGGCGACGCCATCTTTGTAACGGATCTTCCTGATTTTCATCATCGTTCACCATTTCCACGCGCCCCACAGGGGGCTCAATCGGGATGGGGATGGCGCTGCCACCTTCGCGCATGGCAGCCTCCATATTTTCCTGATTTACATCTTGTATGGCATCAACATAAGCAGGTGAGGCGGCTTCTGTGCCGGGTGCCTGCGTCATGTCGGGGGCCGATGACAACCGTGAGGTATTGGGAGCCTCTTCTTCGCCGCCGAAGAATAGAATTGTGCCGAATATCAAAGCGGCCGCCCCAAAGATAATGCCAATTTTTACAAGGGGGCTGGATTGAACCAGCTCGCCTAAAGTGCCATTACCCTCATCGCCATCATCAAATTCATCAAAGGCATCATCTTCAAAATCTTGATTGTCCAGATCATCACTCATCTAATAATTCCTCACGATCAGAAATCTGCGCACGCACCATTTTACCCTTGTCCGACATCAAGACAACCGGAGTGCTCTGCAACTCGTATACCTTCATTCCATCACCCGAGGCGACTGAATTATTCCAGCCGGGAGATAAAAGAGTATGGGGGGTTCTAAGATAGGTCATGCCGTTATAATTATAGACACTTGTGCGCCCATCAACGCCGCTGATCTGCATCTTCTGGGCCGAGCTTGGCACTATACCTTGTAACAAGCCCGAGAGATCGGCGCGTCCGGCCGCCAAGGTAACGCCGCGGTCAATGATCGAAACTTCCGCAAACGGACCATCTTCCG
Organism: uncultured Micavibrio sp.; assembly: GCA_963973475.1. GTDB lineage: Bacteria > Pseudomonadota > Alphaproteobacteria > Micavibrionales > Micavibrionaceae > UBA2638. Next base: position 4,218 of record CAXBAL010000067.1, on the reverse strand, counting down.
GCACGGTAGCGTCAAAGCGATAATGCACCTCGTCCTTATCAGTCGTCAATGAAACAACGATCGGCGTATGCAAATGCACCATGTTGATCGACATGTTTCCCCGCGCATATTCATTTCTAGGGGTAATGCGAACGATGTTATTGCCCTTGTCTTCGGGAACTTCGCTCTCCATGACTTCAAAATCACCTGCCCACGAGACGTTTTCCACGGGCCAAGGCTTGCCGGTTATATCAATAAAATTCAATGTGGTGATATTGCCCATTGCCGTTTTAATAACAGTCGGCGGCGCGCCCGGATCCATTGATAGCGTCTCAACAACGCTTAATGGTTTAGGCGGCGGGTAAATGGGTGTTTCGACAGATTCCTGAGTGCGGTCAAAGCGCTCCAGCAATATGCGGATCTCTTCGGGGCGCAACGGAAGCAAGCCTTCAAGAGCCGCATCAAAGGCCTGCGATCTGATTTCTTCTTGTAACTGTTGCGGCGTTTTTTCGAAATCAAAATCACCGGAATTGCCTAAGTCCCACATCTCGGCTTCGGGGTCATCGGGCACATTTGTGGCGGGGGCAGCAGGAAGATCGCTGTCCGCGGCATCGTTTACATCAACCAGATCCGCGGGAGGTATCTCTTGCGCAATCGAATGCTGCGCCGGTGAATAAGCCATAATCATGGCCACCCCAAAAATCAGAGTCTTACGCGATGAGGGAATTTCAAAAAACTTGGACATTTATAATAATCTACATGTAAAAATAACAATATAAGGAGGATAAACTGTCTTTCAGGCCCTGTCATTAGGCAATGTACATAAAAAGCAAAAAAACTCACAGGGGGCCAGCATAAGAACGGAGCGGAAAAACCGGAATTTGTCCTGCCCGGGTTTTGGTGCTGATAAGGGGCGCAACGGGCCGGGTTTTAGCGTGGCGCCGCGATCCACTGTTCAATGCCCACACCGTTAGGTGTTTCCAAGCGCGGAACACGCACAACGACGACGGTTATCAGCATGTTATCGTTTTTAGTGCGAGAGCCTGATTGGAAAGTAACGACTAGCGGAATCTGGACAACCCACTGATAGCGCCCGGCGACCTGACCTTCGGATTCCAACACAGGTGCGCCTTGAGGCGCGGCGGTTACAACCTGTTGATTTGTTTCCACCATTTCAATAATGCGAGACCTCTGCAGGGCTGATGTGAAGCTTTCCCACCCACGGCGCGTAAAGTTTCTAGAGGCTTCCTGAAGGCGTCTACGATAGTCGTTAAAACCGAATGTCATGACTTCGGTAGCGGCCTGTGCCACCCATGACATAAGCGCAGGTGTGCTTAAGTTAGGTTCGTTTAACGCAACCATCGGGACAAGGCGCCCATCTTCGGTGGTGGCAAAGTATCTGTTTTCAGGCTGGTGAACCTGCACCACGAAATACATGGCGCCTACTAAGCCCAATATAATCAGAGATTGCAAAACTGCGAGGCGCAGAAGATTGCGGTAGCCGTCGCGGTAAAACTCATTACGGATAACAACATTACCAAGGCCGCTGGTTTCATCCACGACGTCTTTTTGGTTTGGCTCAGCCTGCGGCTGCGCTTTATTTGATGCGATTTTTATCTTTTTTTCTGCCATGTCGGTTAATTCATGCCCCAAATAATAAATAGTAGTCCTTCACATTAATATTGGTCTAATATATCGGACTTAACAAGCTCGTATTTGTTTTTTTGTGATTCATTGTAATGAAATGTGTCTTTTGGGACTCTTTATGATAGAATTAAGGTTACGGTAGAGCAGCTTAAAATTTGGATATGTCAAAAAGGGATAAGATTAAATCAAGGGTTTATGGTGTTACGCGTCATGTATGCGTGACACTTTTTGTATTGGTTGTCGCTTTGGGAGTTCGGCCGGCTCAGGCTCATTGTCTCATATGTGAGGGGGCTGATTGTACTTTAACCACCTTGGCCATTCTAGAAAACCACGCTGAGGGGGAGCGGATCATTACTGATCAAGCGACCAATCGCTTTGAGTTGTACCGAGAGTGGATTTTAGAGATATTTTTTGTAGAAAATCTTCTGCCATCCATGATGATGATGACGGAACAGCTTTCTGCCGTCGGCATGCATCAGATGTTTGGTGTCGGGGCATTGATGGATGCAAAAATCCAGCTGGAAACCCAACGGCTTTTTCAGGAAATGCAAGTTCAGGCAATTAATGATTACCAGCCTAGTGAGAATTATTGTTATTTCGGTACAAATATCCGCAGTGTTTCAGCCTCGGAAGAAAAAGGCGGCTATAATAAAATGGCCTTGAATAAAATCGGTATGGATCGCCTGACGGGCGAAGCCAGTCAGGCAAGCGCCGGTGATAATGATATGCGGGCGCGCTGGGAAATGTTTGTTGCGCGCCATTGTCAGGTTTATAACAACAACTGGGACCCCGCCAACCCTACGATTTCCGGTTTGCAGCCGGCCTGTGATACGAGCAAGGACAGTGCGCGCGCCAACGCGGATGTGAAATATGGCCGTTTCGTAGAGGGGACCCGCACGATTGCCGCTGATTTTACCGACCCTGTTGCGACCAATGAAGAGCAGGACATAATTGCTCTTTCGCGCAATTTATACGGGCATGTTGCGCCCAGCAATACAATGTCCTTCTTAAATCGTCTGAGCGCGCAAGAATATCTGCTGGACCAAAGAGCGGTGATAGCAAAAAGAAATGTAGCGATGAATTCATTCAACTCGATTGTAGGTATGAAAACGTCCGGCACGTCATCCGGCCCGGCGGATACCACCCAGTATATGGCCGCGGTGCTTCAGAATTTAGGGGTTATTGATCCCGAAGAAATACAGATTCTGATTGGCGAAAATCCAAGTTATATGGCGCAGATGGAAATTCTCGCCAAGCGTGTTTATCAGGATCAGAGTTTCTATGCCAATCTCTATGATAAGCCGGAAAATGTCGAGCGTACGTCAGTGGCTATGCGCGCTATGGAGGTCATGCTGGAGCGTGAAATGTTCGAAAGCCGACTACGCAAAGAAATGCTGGTATCTGTTTTATTATCCGCGAAGCTGAACAAACATTATGAAACGGCAGAGAGCACATTAGAATCCCTAACGGCGGCGAATAGGTGATGATGTGAAGCGACACAGAGTTTTTAATATAAAGAAAAAATATTTGCAGAATGCCTTTTGCGCACTTTTGGCCTTGTTTACTCTTGTCGTTTATTCGGCCCCTGTTAAAGCGCATTACTGTGGCTGGTATACCCACGTATTACAGGATTTAGTCGGAGTCGGTACGTGTAGCTGTACCGATGTGCTTGATCAAGCTGAACCCGAAGTGATTGAGAACCACGAGGAAGGGGAAACACAAATTTTGGCGTTTATGAGAGAGCGTTTCCATTTGCACCGTGAATGGGTTGTGCGTCCTTTTATGATTAATCAGGTCGTGCAATCCCTGATGCTCATGACCGAGCAGATGTCAAATGTCGCAATGTACCAAATGTTCGCCGTTGGAAAAATGTATGATGCAAAGCTTCATCTGGAGAGCCAGCGTTTATTCAATGAGTTGCAAAACGAAGCGGCCAAAGACTACCAACCGAGTGATAGCTTTTGTTATTTTGGAACAAATGTGCGCTCGTTAGCCCATTCTGAAAGTCTGGCATCGGCGCAGCAAGCATCACTTAGCCAGATAGCAATGGCGCGCCAGCTGGGGAATGTTAATTCTGCACCGACGGCAGGTGACGGTTCAAAAGACAGGCGTGCCCGCTGGGATATGTTTGTTGCCCAATATTGCGATCCTCATGATAATAACTGGCGAGGTGGCACCAGCGGCCTTGTGGCGGTTTGTAATGCGGGTGCGGCCGAGGCTGAAAGAACCAATATAGATGTCGATTATGGGCGCTTGATTGACTCCACGCGCTATCTCGAAGTCAATTTTAATGACAATGTGGCCACCGCCGATGAGCAAGACATAATATCCCTATCGAAAAATCTGTACGGCAATGATGTTCCCGAGGGGGATATCCGCTTTATGGACCGCAGTAGCGTTCAGCATTTTTATCTGGATTTGCGTTCCGTGATTGCCAAGCGTAGCGTCGCGCAAAATTCTTATAATGCGATTGTAGCCATGAAAAGTGCCGGTTCCGGCGGTGGCGATAGCCCTGCTTTCTTTTATGCGCTTGTTCAGGATCTTGGTATGAGCGTGGAAGATATTGAAGAGATTTTCGGGGAAAATCCGAGC
>CAXBAL010000066.1:0-9398 GCA_963973475.1 uncultured Micavibrio sp. | reverse complement strand
CACTGCCTGCGCGATCATGCCCTGCAAGCCTGCAAGCTGCAAAAAGCGCCCCAAAAGCGCACCTTCAGCGCCACCTCCCTGCCGACCCTGATCCAAATGATCTCGCATGGCTACGGCATTACGCTGCTGCCTGAAATGGCGGCCAAGCGCGGTGGTCTGCCGCCCAATATAGACATCCTTGAGTTTAAAGACCCTAAACCCACGCGCCAGATCGGGCTGGCATGGCGCAAAGGTGCACCCGGCGCGCATGATTACCGCTTGCTGGCCGCTCATATAGAAAAGTTGCAAAATCTCTAAAACGGTCTTATAAAATGGCGCATAGCCTTTAAATAAACGGAAATGATGAAATGTCATACAAAGTTGCTGCCCTTTATAAATTCACGCCGATCGAAAATATCGAAGCATTACGTGCAGATATTTATGCCTATGCGGAAAAATACGCCCCCAGTATTTGCGGCACAATCCTGCTCGCGCCCGAGGGCATAAATGGCACAATCGGCGCCTTTCCGGATGATCTGGATAAAATGATCACCTATCTGGATGAGCGCCTGCAGATTTTGCAATCGGGCAATACAATCGGCGAATTCAAATACTCAGAGAGCAGCGATCGCCCGTTCAACAAATTCAAAGTGCGCCCGAAAAAAGAACTCATCACCCTGCGCAAACCCGAGGCCGACCCGAATAAACTTGTCGGCACGTATGTCAATCCCGAAGACTGGAACGATCTAATCAATGATCCCGATGTCGTGCTGGTCGATACCCGCAATGATTACGAAACCAAAGTCGGCATTTTCGACGGCGCCATTGACCCGAGCATGAAAGTCTTCACCGAATTTCCGGACTGGGTACAGCAAAATCTCGATCCGCAAAAGCACAAGAAAGTCGCCATGTTCTGCACCGGCGGTATCCGCTGCGAGAAAGCAAGCTCTTACATGCTCGCCCACGGGTTCGAGAACGTTTATCATCTCAAAGGCGGCATTTTGAAATATCTGGAGACCATACCCGCCGATCAAAGCAAGTGGGACGGCGATTGCTTCGTCTTTGATAAGCGCGTGGCCGTCGGTCATGGCCTGAAAGAAGGCGAATGGACGATCTGCCACGCCTGCCGTGAGCCGCTATCCCAAGCCGAGACAGAGCAAGAGAGCTACGAGCGCGGCGTATCCTGCCTGCACTGCATTGATAGCCTGACCGAAGAGCGCGCTACTATGCTGCGCCAACGTCAGGATTACTACGAAAACCATTATCTCAAAACGCTGGAAGAGAAGAAAAGTGGAGCAAGACACTAAACATCTGCGAATACATGGCATCGTACAAGGCGTCTCCTACCGCGCCTGGACCCAAGAACTGGCCGAGCGCATGCTCCTTACGGGCTGGGTGCGCAATGTCCGCACGGACAAGAGCGTCGAAGCCCTCGTCAGTGGCTACCCCGACCAAGTGCAAAAATTCATCTCCGCTCTTTATCAAGGCCCCTCTGGCGCAAAAGTCAGCGCCATCGAAGTCAACGACGGTGTCGATGAGGAATTAAAAAGCTTCGAAATTCGTGATACCGTCTAAGGTATGACTGTAAATTCTCTAAATGCTCAAAACATCCCCGTTCTCTACTCCTTCCGCCGCTGCCCTTATGCAATGCGGGCAAGATTGGCGCTATATTATGCAGGCGTAAGGCTAGAGTTGAGGGAAATTGTCCTGCGGGACAAACCAGACCATATGCTTGAAATATCCCCCAAAGCCACCGTGCCTGTATTGCAATTGCCAAATGGTAAAGTGGTGGACGAGAGCCTTGATATAATGCACCACGCCCTAGCGCAAAACGATCCAGATGGTTGGGCTGATAATTATGATGACGCGCTCATTCGCGCCAATGACATGGATTTTAAAAACGCTCTGGATCGTTACAAATACCCCAACCGCTACCCTGATGAGGATTGCAGCGGCGCAAGGGATAATTGCGAAGCATTTTTTACCGCGCTAAATGATCGTCTCAATACGCATAAATATCTTTGTGCTGACCGTATCACCCTGCCCGATATGGCAATATTCCCGTTCATCCGCCAATGCGCAAATGTGGACCGCGAATGGTTTGATGCGCTTCCCTATACCGCCTTGCAACACTGGCTAAAGGACAGGTTGAAAAGTGAAATTCTCACCGCCATCATGACAAAGTATAAACCGTGGCAAGCGGACGATACGCCCCTCCTCTGGCCAGAACCCCAAAACTAAGGGCGCGCAGGCTGCGGTGGCATGCCCTCAGGTAAATCAGGATCGCGGAGCGGACGCACACCTTTAATGCGTTCAGATGCATCGTTTTCATCTTCTTTTAAAAATCCGTGTGCCTTACCCTTCATCCCTTTTTTATCGTAGCCGCGAAACCCCTTCGAGAATTTCTCGGCCAATACTTTGCGGTCCTCTTGCGATAATTGTGCGGCCAAATCTTTAGTAACATCAATGCGTTTATGCCCCATAGCGCTCATAATATCATGTAGCTCTTCTGCTTTCGCATCAAAGGCCTGCGCATCAAATTCCGGCGCGGTTAGGATTGCGCGAATGTCTTTTTTAATGGCACGCGCCTCTTGCATAACCTCGCGGCCATCACGAAATGCATTTTGCATGGCACGGGCCACTACATTGCGCCCCTCGGGGCTCATATCCGCATGGATGGCGTGATAGGGTTTATCACTCCCGTGCTTATAAGCAAGCCCGCCTGCCGCGCCCAAAAGCAGCACATTCAAAATAACTGAAACGGTAAAGATGATTTTCATGGCATTAGTGTTCATGCTCATAGCCAATCTCCTTCAGTCACGCTCTCGGCCGTGTAAACCATATCTTCCGCTGCAGGCTCGCTTAGGCCCGCGCTGGCGATGTCGGTATAAAGCCCCATAAATAAGCCAAGAACAAAAATCACCGCCATTACATACGCAGGTTTGGGCAGCAAAAAGGCATCCCAAAACGTGCGCCACCACAAATCAAATCCGCTGCGCCCTTGCGTCTGATGCATCAGCGAGGCCGCAATAATCCGCTCGGCCAAATTGCTGGACGGCGCGGGTATGTATCGCTCCTGCATTACGCTCTCCAAATCCATTTTATCATGATTATATTTATCCATATTTCCTCTCCCCCTTTAAAATCCCTTGTTCACTTAAGGCCTGTTTCAGGCCGCTTTTGGCGCGCATTAATAATGATTCAAGCGCTTTTAAGCCCACGCCCAAAATATCGGCGGCTTCTTTATTACTTAATCCCTCATAAAAACACAAATTCAAGGCAAGCTTCTGGCGTTCGGGTAAGGCCTGAATGGCCCCCTCTAACGCGCGCTGGCGTTCTTCTTCTTCCATTATATCGTCTTGGGGCGGCGCATCATCGCTCATATATTCCAGCGGCGCATCGCCCGGGCTATAGCGTACATTCCTGCGCAAACGGTCAGTGGCCGTATTCACCACCACACGGTAAAACCATGTCGTAAATTTTGCCCCGCGTCCCACCTGCCAAAGCGCGGGCTTCTTCCAGAGCTTTAAAAACGCGTCCTGAACGGCATCTTCTGCCTCCTCCTGAACGCCCGATACGCGGTAAGCGCATGCATAAAACATGCCGCTGTGCCTGCGTACCAATGTGGCAAAGGCCTGATGGTCAGCGCGTTGAATGCGTACCATCAGGTCTTCATCACTTAATTTTTCAAGATCACTCAATCGCAAATCTTTCAAAGTTTATAAAAGCAATGCCGGATTATTCCGCTGCATCATCTTTCATTTTTTTGTGCTCGGCACGACGTTCTTTCATTTTCTCTTTCCACTCTGCCTTGGCTGCTTCGGCTTCGTCAGGTGTAATCACGCCGCTGGCATCTTTGTCGATTTCAGTGAATTTTGTTTCATGAAAAGCCACAAACTCTTCACGTGTGATTTCACCATTGTTATTCAGATCCAGCTTTTCAAACATCATGCCACCCTTTTGGTGATGGGCACCATCATGATGACCCATATCTTCAGCCATTGCCGGTGAGGCAAAAGCCAGTGTCAGAGCTGCCATTGCAAGTAATTTTTTCATTGTTAAACCTTTCATGTTTATCTTATTTACTGTTTATAATACGAAGGCATTGTTCATACCCTTCGTCTGCAAAACAAATTAATGACAAAAAAGTTCCAGCGCGGCTGTTCTATTCCCCGCAGCTTTAGTACTATAGGCACACAGAAACAGGGGAACAAGCCAATTATGAGCACAAACCAAGACAGCCCGCGCGGCAAAAGCCTTAAGGATTCCACCCAAGACATTATGGATCAAAAGCTCTGGCTGAAAATCCTGATCGGCATGGCGCTCGGCATATTGGTGGGCTATATCCTCTCCCCCGAAGGCGCTGCCCTTCTGGAAGATGATCTGGCGCTCTCGCTCGGCGAATGGCTGGGCTTGCCTGGCCTGCTCTTCCTCGGCCTTATTAAAATGGTCATTATCCCTCTGATTGTCTGTTCAATCGTACTGGGTATCGCCGAGAGCGGCTCCATGGAATTTCTGCAAAAAATCGGCCTGCGGCTCGTGCCCTATTTTATCATGACCACAGCAATTTCCATTACCATCGGTCTGGTACTGGTCAATATCATTAAACCCGGCCTTATGCTGGACGACTCTCTCATTGAAACCACTATGAGCGCCGCAGCAGACAGCATACCCGCCGAGAGCTTCGAGGACCTCACCATCCCCCAGCGTATCGGCAACATCATCCCCGTCAATCCCGCCAAAGCGCAGGTCGATGGTGATATGCTCCAGATCGTGATTGCCTCCATCCTGCTCGGCATTGCCATGATAACCATCCCGCGCAGCGCGGCCAAGCCCATGAATGACCTTTGCATGTCGGGGCAGGTGATTTCGATGAAAATTATCAGCTGGGCCATGGTCATCGCCCCCTATGCCGTTTTCGGTCTGCTGGCCAATATCACCATAAAGACAGGGCTGGACGCGCTTGGCAGTGTCGCTGTGTATTCCGCCACCGTTCTGGCGGGGCTTGCCTGCATGCTCGCGGTTTATTGCTTTTTAATCGGCGCTTTCAGTAATCTACGCATACGTGATTTCCTGAGCGGTATTAAGGAGGTTCAACTACTAGCCTTCTCCACCTCCTCCTCGGCGGCCACCATGCCGTTCTCGATCGAGGCCGCGGAAGAAAAACTCAAACTCCGCCCCGAAATCGCACGCTTTGTCGTGCCGCTCGGCGCCACGATCAACATGGACGGCACCGCCCTTTATCAAGCCGTGGCGGCCGTCTTCCTTTGTCAGGTTTTCGGTATAGACCTCAGCCTTGGCGAAACGGTTCTTTTGGTCGCCACAACAGTAGGGGCCTCCATCGGCACGCCCGCCACGCCCGGCGTCGGTCTTGTTGTTCTGGCTACAATCCTGAGCGGGCTTGGCGTTCCGCCAGAAGGCATCGCGCTCATCATCGGGGTCGACCGCATCTTGGATATGTGCCGCACTACCGTGAATGTCACAGGAGATTTAACAGCGTCCGCCATTATGGACCGCTGGATTAAAAAATAAATTTAAGAGGCGGCCAAATCCAGATAAATACGATTGCCGTATTGCGCATTGGGTTTTAAAGCCGCAGAGCCAAGAATCTTAGCAGGCTTTTTAAGCTCCAGCGCCAAAATCGTTCCGCCATTGCCGGATGCCTGCGTGGTGTAGCCTTTAATCAACGGATGATTAAGCAGTTTCTGCGAGGCCGTAGACCATCCCGCATCACTGAGCTCGATCAGCAGCAAGTTCTCGTCATTATCAATATCGGCACGGTATTTACTGGCGCCCGTCAAATCCAGAACCAAACGCGTCTTACCGGGGTGTTCCCCTGTACGGATACCGCGCACCACGGTCGCGCCACCATTAGAGGAAGGCTGAGACGCAGCCGTTGCCGTTGCAACAGGCTGGGGGGCTGGCGCTGGCTGCGCAGATGCACTGCCCAGCGGGCGCAATGGCGCGGCCTGCGTTTTGCGGGTGCTATCCAGCAAAGCCTCGCTGGTTGTTCCGGTATCATTAAAAACGCGCGTTTGTGCTGGAGCAGGAACGGGGGGCTTATGCGCCGGGCGCGCGGAAATTTCCTGTATGGTCTTATCCAGTTGATTATCCGAGACAATCAAATTGGAAAGCGGCGGCAATAATTTATCAAAATCATCGCGCAAATTATTCACTTCACGCTCGATACGGACAAGGCGAAAATGCACATCTTCGCCTCCATGTGTTCCCTCAACGCCCGCAAGGCGCTCTTCGGGGATAAACTGACGCTTGGCTTTATTGGCCGGATTAACCTGCTTGCGGGCATTGCTGTGAAGGTTAACGGGGTCGCCCGCGCTTTGGCGGTCTTCCACCATCGCCCAGCTGCCTTCAGCGGCCAGAATATCTTCTGTGGTCTCTGCGCGCTCACCGGGGGCCGCGGTCGTGCCGTCATACGTATTTTCCATTGGGCCGCAAGCGGCGCTCAAGGCAACAAGGGAACACGCACCAAGCGTAAGAAAGAATTTTTGTGACATATATAAGGACCATTAAAAATTGCTGATAAGTCATTTTTTTAGACTCGCGCAGATTCGTCAAGCCCGCGCAGGGACATTCCTTCTATTGTCCACACACCATTACAAACACCAAATTTTCCATAATGTACTGTTTTTGTATATATTTTCTAAATCCTGTAAACTTTAAAGAAAAATTAATCCATTCACACGATGATGGATAAAAGAAGATAGAGGGCCGAAACATGAATAAGAACCAGACACCAAAACCGTTTTACATCAAACGCAACTTGCTTGCGTGCCTCGAGACCGCCTTGTTTATGAAACAAGGTGCCGAGCGTTTCTCGGTCAGCTATATCGGTATGAAGCGTTCTTTCATCATTCCGTTTTTGGTGCTTCCCATCTCTATCGTCACAATGATCGCGGCCCACCCCGAAGGGAATCTCAGCGGTGGAACCATGCAGGCACTTGCCATTATGTACGGCCTGCGTACCGTTTTATACCTCGCCGTTTTTTGCACGATCATGTATTTCATGGCCAAAAACATGAACCGCATGAGCAATTATTGCCGCTTTATCACCGCCAATAACTGGCTGGTTATTCCGGCGGCTGTTTTAATGCTGCCCCTCTCGCTCGCCTTTATGGGCGGCTATTACGAATGGGCCGAAATTTATCCCATGATGGTATGCTTTACGCTTTATTCTTACGCCTATACAGCCTTTATGGCCGCCCATGTTCTGCGTATTCCGCTGGAACTTGCCGCATTCGTTTCCATCTGCTCCATGGCCGTCAATCAAACGGCGTTGGATGTGATGAAATGGCTCGGCGCACAAGGCGCGCAACTTTTCGCATAATCAATTGTAAAGATTTATCCTAACCTTTTCTTTCACCATTAAGAATAAGCGGCTTTCTCATTATGCAGTATGGCGATTAATGAAACGGGTTTTGATGCTCTGTACTGGCTTGCGTCTTAGGCGCCGTTTTGTCCTCAATCCCCAAATCCTCAGGCTCCGCACCGAAGCGGGACAGGAAGGATATAAACAGGCGCGGCTTGTAAGACATCGCCATGTGGGAGAATAACAAGATCACCCATGCCAGCGTCAGCACAGGCTGGGGTACGCCGAAATAAATTCCGAAATAGCCGATACCGCCCAACATAAACCCCCAAAGCAGAACAAGCACGGTCGAACGACCAACCGGAATACCGGCATGAATGAAATGGTGGTGAAAATGTCCGCGGTCCGGCTCAAAAGGGTGCTTGCCTTCCTTCACGCGGCGGTAGAACTGCCCGCACGCATCAATAACAGGCAGGGCAATAATCCACGCAATCATAATCGGCACCACGATCGGGTCGGGCTCATGCGCCAGCCCGATACAATACCACGCCAGCACAAGCCCCAGCCCGAGCGAGCCCGCATCGCCTAAGAAAATAGAGGCCTTACTACGAAACGGGTGGCGCATGTTATAAAACAGAAACCCTAAAATACAGGCCATTAAAATGGCCATATGAAAGAACGGGGTCCACGCCCCTACAATTGCGCAAGCCAGCATCAACCAACCCAACACAATCGCGCTTTTTCCCGCGGCCAAGCCATCCAGCCCGTCCATTAAATTAATCGCATTCACAAACAAGGTCACGGCGATAATGGAAAACGGGATCGACATAAACCCGAGCCCCAAATTACCCAGCCCGAACAAATCGCCCAGATGATACAGCCGTGCATCGCCAACGATCACAATAACGCTTGCGGCAACAATTTGTACAAAGAACCGCACCCACGCACCAATATGAAATTTATCATCCAACGCTCCGGTGATCAGAATCAGCGCCAGCGCCATATAGAGCGGCCAATACGTACCAAAATCCATGCCCGCAAAATGGCCGATCACCATATAAACTGGAAAAATCACGAGGCCGCCGACAAGCGGCACCTCGTCATCATGCGTCTTGCGCCCACCCGGCTTATCGGTAAAACCGGTGGCAATTGCCACCTTACGCGCCAGCGGTATGAGCGCGAGCACAGCCAGAAACGCACCCAGCGTCAGCATCAAAGGAATTATTGTATCAATATCAAGCACTTCATTCATGAACGGCAATTTATCATCCTTACGCCTTAAACCCTACTAATAATGCAAAAATTGTTCACAGAAAACGATGCGGTGAGAGCGCCTTAAGCGTTGCATCAGGAACACTAACGGGCCGGCCGGCAATTTGATCCATAATAATTTGCGCCGCCATGTGCGCGCTTAATATGCCGTGCGACCCATGCCCGCCCGAAATATAGACATCCTTCCCGCCCACTTTACCAAGATGCCCGACAACCGGAAAGTAATCCCGCGTGGTACACCGCACAGCGGCACGGCTTCCGATAACCTCCATGCCCCGCACTATCTCTGGCGCAACAGATCCCAATGCGTCAATATTCGTTTGGTTGTCTTCATCGATAATATTGCTGTGGCCCAGCCAGCGTTGAAATGTGGCACCAATCATATGCTCGCCGCTCTTATCCGCCGCACTGCAATACCCGCCATAATTCAAATTACACTTGAGCTGCGCGCTGGCGGCGGTGGCCCGTACCTTGGTAATTTGCCCCCGCACAGCGCCAAAGGGAATATGAGCCGCCAATTCAAATTGCTTCAGTTCAACCGCATTGGCCAGCATAATAATATCGGCGTCTATATCGGCGAGCGCATTATTATCAATTGCACTATTAAGCCGAACCTCGGCCGCGCTGGCATAATACGCACATAATTTCGGCGGGCTGACATATCCGCTTTGGCGTAAAAATAGCCCCTCGTAATTCAGATCAATTCCGGCCTGTTTCGATACGTCTCTTTTTGAAAGCCTGTGCATATCTTTTTCGTCCCAATTCCAGTTTTGCACTGTTTTTGAAAACTGCTTTGCTTTGCGATCATCCACACTCAAAT
>CAXBAL010000065.1:0-9445 GCA_963973475.1 uncultured Micavibrio sp. | reverse complement strand
GTGTGAAACTCGCCGCTATCCAGCAGTTCTTTCATGGTGCCCGCGGCCAAGTCCTGATCTTCTGAAAGCTCCGGCCCCGCGCGGTGCGGATCGGGGGCGCGGCATGGCGCGGGCGAATGCAGCTCAGTGGTCTGGATAAGCCCTTTATCGGCCAGCCCTTTGACAACCGCGCTTGAGCATCCCGCCTCGCGCGCGAGATCGGCGGCGCGGTAAGCCACGCCGCTATCCAGCACTTCCAGCACCTTTTGGCGCTGCGGCGAGAGGCCTTTGCGGATCAAATCAGGCAAATTCTCGCCCTTTTGATAGGCAGTGACAGGCACGGGCGGCTCCAGCGCGCCCGGCACTGAGAGCGACATCTTCATCACAAAGCCCTTCGCGCTCATCGTATAATCGGCGACCCAGTCCAGAAATTTACGCTGCACAGGGGGCATGGCGGGGAAATCATATTTATGGATGATGGATTTGAGCTTTTTGGACGGCACCTCATTCGCGCTCGCGCCCCAGACCACGGCGGGTATTTCACGGCTACCTAGCGGCACAATCACGTAATCGCCTGCCTGCACGCTCAAGCCTTCCGGCACCTTGTAATCATAGGCCTTGTCCACCGGATAGGGCACAAGCACGCTCATCACATGGGCGGGTGCCCCGTGCGCGTCTTTGGTCTCGTTCTGCTCTGGCGGTAATAGACTTTCCTGCATAGAGTTTAGTGTAGAACACGGACAATTATTTAACAATGCAACTTGCACTTTTACCCTATTCGCGCTACGAGTTGTTTGATTTTTAATCCTATGGTCGCCGCCGTTAAGTCGCTTGATTTTTATCTTTTCAGCCAAGCGCGAGCGACGACGGGTATATTAGTACCCGAGGAGTAAAGCAACGCAGTGAAAAATAAAAAGGAAGTGACTTATATGAAATTTTTCGCCGATACATCCGATATTGACGATATCAAAAAACTGAACGAAGCTGGCATGCTGGACGGGGTGACGACCAACCCATCCATCATCGCCAAATCAGGCCGTGATTTTATTCCCCTGATCGAGGAAATCTGCGACATCGTCGAAGGTCCTGTTAGTGCGGAAGTTGCCTCCACCGATTACGAGACCATGAGCAAAGAAGGTGCCAAGCTGGCCGCCATCGCCGATAACGTGGCCGTAAAAGTGCCGCTGACACCCGCAGGCTTGCGCGTTTGTAAGGAGTTGTCTGATAAAGGCACAATGGTCAATGTGACGCTTTGTTTCTCACCAGGGCAGGCTTTACTGGCCGCAAAAGCGGGCGCAGCGTTTATATCGCCGTTCGTTGGACGACTCGATGATATTTGTCAGGACGGGCTGAGCCTGATCGCAGATATCTTGCGCATTTACGAGAATTACGAATCTTTCGATACCGAGGTTCTTGTGGCCTCCGTGCGCAACCCGATCCACATTATCGAGAGCGCGAAAATGGGCGCCCATGTTGTGACTTGCCCGCCAAGTGTTATTCACCAGCTCTATAGCCACCCCCTGACCGATAAAGGTCTGGCCGCGTTTGTGGAAGACTGGAAGAAAACCGGTCAGAGCATTTTGTAAGTTCAAGCGATGAGAGCCGGCGTTAAAGTTGGCTCTTATCCTTAGCTTTCCTTTAAAATTTCGGCAGTCTCTTTTTCAATATGATCTTGAAGAGATTTTAGCTTCTTGGCGTAGTCTTCCATCTTGATTTCGTAATCCGTGACCGGAGTCCATTTTTTTACTTTCCGCGGCTTGCCGTTTTTATCGACGGCCACGAAGACGATAACGCAATTGGTTTTCTTCTCGTATTCCGTTTCAAAATCACGGGCGTGGACATCAACGGCGATATGCATGCTGGTGCTTCCGGTATAAATGACTTTCGCATTCATTTTTATCAGATCACCGATATTAATCGGCTTGTGAAACTGGATGCCGCTCACATACACCGTAACACAATAGCTCTCGGCCCAGTTGCGCGCGCAGGCAAAAGCGATCTGATCAATCCATTTCATGACCTCGCCGCCATGTACCTTGCCGCCGTAATTTACATCGGCCGGCTCGCTGATAAATTGAAAGGTGATGGCATTTTCGTTGTTCATGTTCACTCCCGTCTACAAAAACCTACTGTAGCACGGGTTCGCATTTAGATTTTCGATTATTCAAAAAATGTTACATTGAAACGCATAGATGCGGAAAAGCATGCGCCAATTTGTTGATACTTTCTTTTTCTTTATCATTAACCAACTTTTGCGCGTCATCTTCAAGGGTGGTGTCAGATTGTGAGGAGAAGAAAGCAAAAGCACCTGCCAAGTCTTCCAAAGATATATTATCTGCCTTTAACGTGCCGTCACCCTCATATGTTGAACCCTTTTTCGAATAGAAATTGTCACTGTTTTCAGATTTATTTCCTCTAATGATACTAGCTACTACTTCCTCGTCTATAGTAGAAGCACTATTAGCATGAAAGGGGAAGGATTCGGACAGAGCCATAATTTTTCTTTCGCTCAACGGCGTTCTACGTTCAATCATCTGATCCGTTAAAGTCGCATCTGATACGCGTGCTTTTTCACCGTCTAATTGCGCCCGCAAATTCATCGCCCGAATAGCGCGGGGCTGCCCCTCATTTTCATATAAAAATTGCTGTAATATTTCACGATCATTTCCACTATCTCTAGCCCGCGTAAGATGCTCGCGAATACGATCTTTCATTTCCTCAACCCTATCTTCACCCGCAGCTTTTTTTAACAAGCCTCTGACTATTTGTGTCACTGAACGTATTTTCATGAGATACTCCCTGTATTATTATTATCAATTATTCGTATTTTATGAAGCTATCATAATTAATATGGTAATAATTTACAATAGGTTTATAAATTAAGCAAGGATGACAATGAGTGATAGTATTGAGAAAGGCCGTATCGCCATGGATTTAAACGATGATGACATTTTGGACTACCTGCGCGGCAATCCGAATTTCTTAAAGCGTAATCCCGAAGCGCTGGAGTTTATGGACATCCCGACTATCAGCTCGAAAGAAGGTGTGGCCGATTTTCAAACGTATATGATTAAACGCCTGAAGGCCGATAAAGAACAGGTCATGCAGGCCACGCAAGTACTGGTTGAAAATTCCAGAGCCAATATGAACAATCAACAGCGCATCCATAAGGCCGTGCTGCGCCTGTTAGAAGCCAAGAATTTCGATGATTTTATCCGCACAATGACGATGGATTTGTCCTCGATGCTGGACACCGACATCACGACTTTTGTGGTCGAAGCCAATGGCAGTGACATCCCACACGTTCACACCAGCGGCATCCGCGTTATTCCCGCCGGAACGATTGATAACTGGATGGGCGAGAAGAATATTATGCTGCAGGATAATATCGCAGGGATCGAGCCAATTTACGGCGGAGGCGCAACGCTTGTGCAATCGCAGATTTTGCTGCGCATTGATATATCCATGGACACCCCGCCCGCCATTCTGGCGTTCGGCAGCCGTGATCCGAATATGTTCCAGGACGGCCAGGCCACTGACCAGATATTATTCCTCGCCCGCGTGATTGAACGCACGTTCCGTCACTGGCTGGATTTACCCGTTTAGATTAATTTGCCTTAGGCCGCTTTGCGGGTTTTTCCTGCCGCATAGCTTTCAGCGGATTTTCCATCCCAAGATGCCGTACGCGTGGTTTCATCAACATTGATAAAACTTGGCGTGCCATCGGCACATTCAGGCTTTTCCGCCAGCAGGAAATATGCCCAAGCGTAGGATCCATCATCCAGCATGATACGGCTGCGGTCATACTCACCGCCAACATCTTCGAATTGATCCAGCACGGAAAGGCATTCATCATCCATCACGTAAAGCTCTCCCGCGATGCAATCATTGCCGTGTTTTTTCAAACCCGGTGTAATATGGCCGGGCGCCGATTGTGAGGGAAATTGCACAAGCGTATAGCTGGGCAGCAAAGTCTTGGCACTGCCGGAAAATCTGGCGCAGTCCATCTTGGCGTGATTGCGCAAATCGCGCATAAGGGTTCCGTATACAAAAACGCGGTGGTGCTGGGACATCTCATTCTCCTTTTGCCTGCAAAAATATATTTGCAGGAAGAAGTTTCGAACAAAATATTATATACTGTAAAGAAAATACTATGCTGCATAGCATAAGAGTTCGCCCGTATGACCATCAAATTAGACACGCTTGCCATCTGCGCCCCCGACCTTGCCAAGACCTTGCGAGATTGGGAAGACTATCTTGTGCATGAAAAAAATGTCTCCAAACATACACTGCGCGCCTATAGTGGGGACGTCACCCATTTCATCACATTCCTTCACGGCCATTACAGCAAGCCGCCTTCGCTGGATGATTTATCGGAAACCGGCATTCGCGACTTCCGCAGCTGGATGTCGCGCAAAGCGATGGATGGAAATTCCAACGCCAGCCGCGCACGCGCGCTCTCGGGCGTCAAGAATTTCCTGAGCTGGCTGGATAAAAAAGGCATCATGCATAACGCGCATATTAATATTGTACGCAGCCCGAAATTACCGCACAAATTGCCGCGCCCTTTGCACGAAAATCAGGCATTTCGTTTGCTGGACGAGGCGGGAATTTTTAACACTAAGGCCGATTGGCTGGCACTGCGCGACCGCGCATTATTCACCCTGCTTTACGGGTGCGGTTTGCGGATTAACGAGGCGCTCTCGCTGGATATAAAAGATTTACCGCGCGATGGATTTTTGCGCGTGATGGGTAAAGGTGGAAAAGAGCGTCAGGTTCCTGTGATTACAATTGTCGAGACAATGATAAACGCGTATCTGGAGGCCACGCCCTTCCCCACCGATAGCGCGCGGCCTGTATTTATCGGTGAGCGCGGCCAGCGCCTCAATCAAGGCGTGGCGCAAAAGGCCATGCGGGATTTACGCCGCGCCAGCGGTATGGCGGAAAATGTCACGCCGCACGCCCTGCGTCATAGCTTTGCCACGCATTTGCTGCAAAACGGTGCGAATTTAAGGGAGATACAGGAATTATTGGGGCATGCTTCTTTAAGTACCACACAGCGCTATACGGAAGTCAACGCGGAGGAACTCATGCGTATTCACAAGGCTGCGCATCCTCGTAACAAGGAATAAATTAATCCCGAGTGAGTTCGCTAAGGCGACGTATCGACATATTGCGCAAATTTAGGCTCGGCAAGCACAAAAAAAGAGGGCCATAGAGCCCTCTTTTGAATGCATAAAAGTAATTTTTAATTATGCAGCGCGCGTTTGTGAACGGCCAGCGCTGCTTCTTTGACAACTTCCGTCAAGGTTGGGTGGGCATGGCAGGTGCGGCCGATATCTTCAGATGTACCATCAAATTCCATGACGGTGACGACCTCTTGTATCAAATCGCCTGCGCTTGGCCCGATAATATGAGCGCCCAAAACGCGATCGGTTTTGGCATCGGCAATAATTTTCACAAAACCATCCATCGCGTTCATTGCGCGCGCACGTCCATTGGCCATGAAGGGGAATTTACCGGTTTTGTATTCAATGCCTTCTACTTTTAGTTGCTCTTCCGTTTTACCGACGCTGGCCACTTCCGGCCATGTGTAGACGACGCCTGGAATGCAATTGTAATCAATATGGCCCGATTGCCCCGCCAGCATTTCGGCCAGCACAACGCCCTCGTCCTCGGCTTTGTGTGCGAGCATTGCACCACGGATCACATCACCGATAGCATAGACACCTTCAAGTGA
This sequence comes from uncultured Micavibrio sp., assembly GCA_963973475.1. Taxonomy (GTDB): domain Bacteria; phylum Pseudomonadota; class Alphaproteobacteria; order Micavibrionales; family Micavibrionaceae; genus UBA2638. Next base: position 3,726 of record CAXBAL010000065.1, on the reverse strand, counting down.
GGTTTCAAAAAATTCATCCACATTGATGCGGCCACGGTCATCGGTTTCGATGCCTGCTTTTTCCAAGCCCAGACCAGCGGTATAGGCTTTGCGGCCAATCGCCATTAGCACAACCTCGGTTGTGACTTTCTCGGCCTTACCACCTGAGGCAGGCTCCACAGTGAGCTCAACACCTTTAGAGGTTACTTTTGCATTTGTCACTTTAGAGGAAAGTTTGAACTCCAGACCTTGTCTTTTAAATATTTTCAGCGCTTCCTTGCGAACGTCTTCGTCCATACCGGGCAGAATATTATCCAGAAATTCGACCACAGTCACTTTCGCGCCCAAGCGGCGGTAAACCGTTCCAAGTTCCAGCCCGATTACGCCGCCGCCGATGACGACCATATCCTTTGGCACTTTCGGCAGGCTCAGCGCGCCTTCGGAAGATACGATTTTCTTCTCGTCAATTTCAATACCGGGCAGAGAGATCACATCTGATCCTGTTGCGATTACAATGCTATCGGCCTCGTAGGTATCTTTCCCCACACTAATTTTACCGGCCTCTAATATTTTTCCTTCGCCTTTCAAATGCGTGATTTTGTTCTTTTTCATCAAGAACTCAACGCCTTTGGTATTGGCTTCGACCACAGTGTCTTTGTGCTTCATCATGGCTTTTAAATCCAGCTTTACACCTGAGGTTTTAATGCCCAAATCACCCAGATGATGATCGGCTTCCTCGAACCGTTCCGAGGCATGCAACAGAGCTTTGGAAGGGATACACCCAATATTCAAACAAGTACCACCAAGAGTTTCGCGCTTTTCAACGATTGCGGTTTTCAAACCAAGCTGCGCACAACGAATGGCGCATACATAACCGCCGGGACCGGCACCGATCACAATTACATCGAATTTATCTGACATTTTCTTTCGTCCTTTGATATAGGAATTGGCATTTTGCTGAGCACCGTTATACGCCGCTCAGCAAATTTGTAAAGATTGGAATTAAGGGAAAACCCTCTATTCCATTCCTGATATAGATGGATTTTGTATGAAGACAAATGTCCGGTTGTGATCAGGCACATCATAGCCTAACGAGCGGGCATAGTTTGCTTTGGCCTCAAAGAGCATGTCCGGATTTTCAAAGACCTTACACTGCATAATTTCCAGCTCCTGCGCATCGAAACGGCTCATGTAACGATCATAATATCCGTATGTCTTTCCGGCATCTTGGATTTGCGAGTTCATAACGAAAATAGGACGTTTATCATCGTTAAAGAACATACCCTCACGACCACGCTCTATATAAGCATTGCTCAAGGCATCGGCATGAAATTCATAACTCGTACCTATACCGCCCATGAAATAACTCGATTCTTGAGCCAATACATAAACAGCATGCTGACGCTCCGCCATATGTTGCAACTCCAGCATATGGATACGATCATCAAGAATACGGTAATATTTATCACCAAACTCTCCGGTACTCGGTGCCAATCCTTTACCCTGAAAGTAAGGCGTATCACTACCTTCGGCACGTGATACGACAGGAACGCGGATACCAACCTTGGTAAAACGGTCATACCCTTCCCCGTAAGCCTGCATCGAACCGGCAAAGAAACGCTCCATTCCCTCACGCGTTCCACCGCCGGAAAAACATGCCATACCGGCACGCGCAGCCAAGTAAGCAACGCGCTCTGTATCGTCCAGACCTTTGGATATTTTAGCACTAGCTGTACCCAAACCGGCCCAACGGAATCCAAGCTCGGCATCCAGATCTTTAATGCCTAGGATATCGCACAATTCCTGTTGGCTCAGCATTTTAAAATCCGGAGCTTGAGCAGGATTAGGCTTAAAAGTCTGTGGATCCCAACGGCCCGAAGCCAAAGCATCTTCCAAACTGGTTTTACTATGATACGTGGTCATCACGTCGCCATGCTGATGGGCAACGGCGCCGCTATTGTGGAAGTTTCCGAAATGAGAAAACTCTTCACGGGCTGCGCGTTGATGCACAAGCAAGGGGCGCCCTGTCGCGATAAATCCACCATGCGGCATCAACGCCGTTAAGGAATCATGCATCAAAGCGCGCTCTAGTTTTACAGTCAGACGATCAAGCGGGTCTGTGAAATCACGCGGGTCGGGCTTATCACCGATCACATATCCTTCTGCAGCGTAAGCAAAACGCTCTACATCGGCCAAGGTTTTGATTTTCCCGGAAATTTTCGCTCTTTTATAGCCTGCAAACTTTTTAGTTTTCATACTTGCAGCTGGTTCCAGCTCCCCGATTTGACTGATATCGGCAAGCTTTGCATCGGCTTTATCAATAAAACGGTAATTTTTCGGAGTTTTCAGCTTTGGAGCACCCATTGAACGCATAACGGTTCGCAAAGCTACAGCCAGCGGACTTTCTGTATGGAAATATACGCTGTCTTCATCCTCTCGCAATTCTGCAATGGTTTTATTCAAACCTTTTATAACCAAGCTAGAGGGGATTTCAAAATGGTCGACATCGAAATCAACACCCGCAGCTTCATCAGCCAAATCGCGCTTTGAAATAGGACGGAATCTCGCCCCCTCTTCCTGCGCATAGGCAATGATACCTTCTGGCGGGAGAGGTAAATTCGTATCTTTGACCAGTGGACGGATCACGATAGAAGCGCCCAAGGTAACATCATCGGACACTTCAATACCGTCTTGCCGTAAACCGGCTTTGGCAACTTCGACCATATGAAGAAAACGTACAGGCCCGCCTGCCGCCTTCATCACTTCTTTCATACGTTTACCCGGGAAAGCATGATCTTCATCAAACGCTTCCGCAACCAAAGGGTCATCGCTTTTTCTTAAATAATCAAAAATTTTGTGATCACGGATAACAGGGTCTAGATCAACATTTCTGTCTTCTGCCATGACGGCAATATCCCGTTCACTTTTAACGCCCATAATTTGCAAAGAATTTTCTTTTTCGGAATCAGAAAGCTCTGCCCATACCTCTGCAACACTCATATCAATTTTGCCGTTTGAAATCTGGAAACCGTTAACTTCGGGCTCTTCAGAATCGGGGACTGTATCGCCAAAAAACGCATTTGCGGTTTTAAATGTGATATCAGAGAATGCGAGAGGGCGGCGCCCTTCCTTTAACTTTGTCGTACTCATCGACGCCAAAACCAATCCGGATTTTTCCGGCCAAGGTTTATTCTTACCTTCCCAGCTTTGAATGCGGTTTTTTTCGTAAGGGTTTCTTTTTTTCCCTTCCGCGCTGGCAGTAAATACGTCTTTTAGATCTATAAAGGGCTTATAAGGTTTAATAACCGCGCCGGATACTCCGGGCTTTCCAACCAAATTATACAATTGTTTCATTTTTTTCCATTCTTTCCGTGGCACACAATAGTCATAATAGACAGCTTTATAACTGTTTATTATTCATAATGCAAGTTTATTTTAGGTATTCCTGATAATCCGAAGGTGACAAACGCAAAAACCGTTTCACTGCGTCCACATCATCCTTTACACTTCAGGAATATTCGTTCTCTCCAGAACGTACATAAGAAAATAAAAATATAAAAACAACTCTATTAATTACAAAATGTTTAGGCTATAGATTGTGACTTGCCCTTATGAGATGATGCAGCGCGCGGTAGATATCGTAAATTCCAGCCCGCATCCCACCAATAAAATTGCAGCTACCTTGCACGGATCAGAGCCAAACGGGCATGAGTTCACAATCAGCGAAACCAATTATTGGCCTGCCCC